>NZ_BDSM01000001.1:0-28859 GCF_003112475.1 Microcystis sp. 0824
TTCATAATTCATAATTTCCACCTCCCCCCACACCCCACACCCCACACCCCACTACCCCACTACCCCACTTCATAATTCATAATTCATAATTCATAATTCATAATTCATAATTCCCACACCAATGCTTAACAATCAAAGATCTTCGCCGGTGTCTGTCATTTGTTTAGGGGAAATCCTCTATGATCTAATTGCCGATCAAAGCGATCGCTCTATAGAGCAAGTAACTTCTTGGACAACCTACGCGGGGGGTGCGCTGGCAAACGTGGCCTGTGGATTGCGAAAATTGGGCATAAATTCGGCTTTTATCGGTTGTGTGGGCAAAGATCAACCTGGAGAACAGTTAATCGCCTTGCTAGACGCTCTCGGAGTCGATACCACTGGTGTACAGTATCACCCCACCCTACCCACCCGACAAGTTTATGTCACCCGCGATGCTGGGGGAGACAGACATTTTGCGGGTTTTGGCGGCAGAAAAACGACTGATTTTGCCGATACTGCCCTTAATGCTGACCTATTGCCCGAAAATCTCTGGAAAAATGCCGATTATCTAGTGATGGGAACCCTAGGGTTAGCCTATCCCCCGGCGAGAGCGGCGATGATGCGGTCCCTCGAATTGGCTAAAATTTACGCGGTGAAAGTATTGATCGATATCAACTGGCGACCGGTTTTTTGGCCTAATCTTGAGGCTGCCCCTGATATCATTCGAGATTTTATCGCTCAGGCCGATTTGCTCAAATGTAGCGAGGAAGAAGCCGCCTGGTTATTTGGCACTGATACCCCCGTCAGAATATCATCACAATACCACAATTTAGGGGCAATTCTGGTTACTGGCGGCGCAAAAGGTTGTAAATATCATTTAGGCGAAAATAGCGGCAATGTCGAGGCTTTTTCTGGGGAGGTGGTGGATACAACTGGGGCGGGGGATGGCTTTGTGGCGGGTTTTTTGGCTCGTGCTGGTCTGGGAGGCGATCAAATCGGGGAAAATGCCGATTTAGCGCGTAAGGCGGTGATTTATGCCTGTGCGGTGGGGGCAATGGTGACAAGAAGAGCAGGCGCGATCGCATCCCAACCGACTCGGGAACAGGTGGAGGAGTTTCTAGCGGCCTTTGACTCCTAGTAATTAGCCCTTATTTGCCAGTTTTTTGGTCAAACCAGTCTAAAACCCGATTCCATGCCCACCAGCGATCGCTATCACCCCACTGACGCTGACAGGATAAACTGCTGATATAACCCACATGACCGCCATAGTTGGTTAAGAGTAGATCCACGTGGGGATTATCGGCGATCGCTGCTTGCAGATCGGGAATAACTGCGGGGGAAAAGAGGGGATCATCGGCTGCGTAGAGGATAAAAGTGGGTTTAGTTAAATAGGGTTGAAAGGGCAAGGGACTACTAGCGGCATAATAGTCAAAAACTGTCTCAAATCCTAGCTTTTTAATCACTAATTCTCGATCGAATCCGGCAATCGTGGTGGCGCGAGTAATTGCTTCGGGATCGATATGATCGGGATGAGCTTTATGGATGCGTTTGGCTAACTTGCGTAATTCCCTGGCGATCGCTTTTTCCAAATGTTTCCCCCAGGAATCCTGAACGAGATAGGATAAAGAACGATTAGAGTCTAAATTAGGACAAATTACCGCACCGCCGCCGATATCGACGGGATCGATCCCCATATCTTCCTGATTCTCTGCCGATTTAATTCCCCAGAGGGCCAATTGTCCCCCCAGAGAGTAACCCGTGAACCAAAAAGGGGCAGGACAGCCCATTTTTTGGGCTTGGGCGGCAATATGAAGGAAATCTAGCCCTTCATAGATACCATCGGAGGTGAGAGTCGGGGATAATTCGGCTGTCTTACCGTGGGCCCGCCAATCGAAGAGGACGACTGCGTAGTTTCTTGCTACGGCTTTTCTGCCTAAAATTCTTAAAAACCATTGATTATCTAAGTCTCCCGTGATGCCGTAGGTGCCGATAATGGTTCCTTTTGCTTGCGGGGGGATGGAAACAATCCCGTAGATGGGGACGGCATTGGCCCCGGTGAAAATGGTTTCTTGATAGACTGGTTCGGGAATAGCGATCGTATTTTGCCAGGTTTCTCGCGCTTTTAGGGACACATAGAGAGTCATGGCAAAACCGTTTTTCAGCAATGGGGGCGGAGTGTAGGTGAGATTATCGGTCTTCGTCCTCGGATGGGCAATCATGGCAGCACAGGGGAATCTAAAAGTCAAGAGTGGGAAACAAAAATTAACTTATGCCCACCGCTTTCTTAAAAATTGTAAAGCAAATTGTCCCAAGCGGCGAGCAACTCTGGCAGGGCAGTGGCCGACCAATTGCCCTCACAACCGCGACCTTGATAGAGAATCAATCGCAGGGAATAATTATCGGGAAATCCTGCCGCTTCTAACCATAAAAGCTCGCTTTCCGCTTCACAAGCAATACTTTCTTCATCCATTAATTCTGTGGCTATGGCTGCCATAGTTGCGGTCAATTGTGATAGTAACCGACCCAAATCTTGCCACTCGGCCTCGGTTAATTCGATCGCCCAATCATCGCCACCAATTAATCCTTTATAAACGGCTGCCGTAGGATTCCAACCGAGTCGCCAACCCGAACCATATTTGAGAATTTTTTCCATAATTTTCTAGAATTTTAATAGGTCGGCATCTCCCGGTTTTGATAAAGATGGACGACTAGGAGAAGGACTAGGAGAAGGACTAGGATTGGGGGTTTCTTGGGGGAGAATAGCGGGGTTATAAATTTCGACTAGAAGAGTTACTAACTGCTGCCGTTGACGACGATTAAGACTGTTAATCGCTTTGATATCGGCCGCCATAGGATTAACGGTAAGGGTGGCATGTCCAGGATAGTTTTCTTTGCTAATTTTCTCGTTCACTCCTAGATAATCTCCTAGGGTTAATTGCCAATCAAAACGGATGAGAGTAAACCTTTTTTTTGTATCTTGATGATAACGAAGAAAGCGACTGATTAAAGTATTATTCGGATCGATCACTCCTGTATCTTGACGGGTATAATTATTTTCTTTCGGTAAATCTGGCATTACTTGATAAATTTGTTGAGCAACTGTTTCGGGTCGTTGAATTTGGCTCATCCCCAGGGATTGCCAGGATAAACACCAGAGAATTATCCCCATTCCTAAACAGAATATTAATAATATTATTTGCTGAATTTTCAGCTTTTGAGGAAATTTTAACAGCATATTAATCAAGAAAAGTTGAAGTTAATTATCTAGGAACAGTGGGAATTTTTCTGGAACATTTCCAGAGTTTGGGAATGTTATAATTATCTAACAATACCCCAACTCATCTAACTGTAACACCTAGGCTCAAAGTTACCCCAGTCATCCCCATCATAGCAAAGACTGGACACGATCGAGAGGCCAGTAAACTTTATAGGCTTGACCAACGACATAACTTTCGGGCAAAAAACCCCAATCACGGGAATCAAAACTATGGTTACGATTATCTCCCAAAACAAACAGGGTTTTTGGGGGTACAGTCATAAATTCTATTTCATAATTGGCTAACTCGGCGGTGTAGGGTTCCTCGATAACTTGCCGGTTGAGATAAACTTTACCCCTGCGGATTTCCATGGTATCTCCGGCAATAGCGATGACTCGTTTGATAAAAAAATCTCCGGAATTAGGATCTAGTTGCTTAATTTTTTCGGGAGTTCTAAAAACAATTATATCGCCTCTTTCCGCTTGATAATTACCAGATTGACTGACGAAAACGCGATCACCTACTGCGAGGGTAGGCAGCATAGATTCGCTAGGAATCTGGAAAAATTCTATTTTTTGATGTAACCAATCGGGAAAATAATTACAGATAATTCCCCAAGTAAAAATTGCTGCCACCATCAGTGCCAAAATGGAACGATAGGTGTGACGATGGGGATGGAATTGATGGGGGAAAGTGTGATAAACATGATAAATAGCGATCGCTGTAATTAAAGGAGTAAGAAAAAGGATATTGGTCAAAAAATGATCCATTTTCAGGGTAATCAGGGATATAGTCAGAAAAATTATCCCTAAGATCACCTTATCGGCGTACAATTGCCCTAACCCCGGTATAATCCGGTTAGCGAAGACGGCAAACCATGGGTTTTTTTGTTGACGGGGAATTTTCTCTAAGCTGTTATTCTGTCTGGAATAATAAACACTCCAGTGAGCGTCAAAAATATTGCTAATGTAAAGGACAACCAGAGCAACTATTCCCCCTAATCCCCAGCTTACATGGCCATTGGGGCTAAAAATTGACCAAATTGTCACAATTATTAATATTACTTGAGCGATCGCCCAAATGGTTGCTTTTTGGTTTTTGTTGGCATACCATTGTCCTAAACCGGGGAAGAACATCGAGAGATTGACAGCTAACCAGGGATCTTTTGCTTGTGAATTAGTCGCATAAGGAGGAGAAACAGCCGAAAAAAGGGGGGGTTTGCTCATAGTATATATTTATTGGCAATTCAGTGATCAGTAAACAGTAATCAGTGAAAACATATTAGTAATAATACTGCTCGCTTAATACATACTGCTCACTTAAAACTCAAATCTGATAACTGATAACTGATAACTGATAACTGATAACTGATAACTATTATAGCAACCAACAAAACTTAATGCTTTTACTTCAATTTAGCACCTCTCATTACTGTCGCAAAGCTCGTTTAGCTCTAGGTTATAAGGGGATTGATTACCAAGTAGAAAATCTCACCCCCGGACTACATATTCTCAAACTCAGTCCCCTAACCAAAGGGTTAACCACTGTCCCCGTTTTAATGGCAGCAGATGAGATTATTGCCGATTCTACTGCCATTTTCAGATATTTAGAAAAAGTAGTTCCTGTCCCCTCTTTTATTCCCGCTGGGGAAAAGGATAAAAATCAAGCTTGGTTACTAGAGGATTGGTTAGATGAAAGTATTGGAGTAGCGACGAGATTTGTCTATTATGATTATCGCGCCGGAGAGGGAAAAGTGATCGATCCTTCCCTGAGTAGTCAAATAATTATTAAGATCGTGCGACAACAATATAAAATCACCCCAGCAAGGGTAAAATTAGCGGAGGAACGTCTAGAAAATGCCCTCAAGATTCTAGAATATTGGCAAAATCAGGCCTATTTGGTGGCGGATAAATTAAGTGTAGCTGATATTGCCGCCACTGCCCTACTCAGTCCTCTGGCTCTAATTCCCAGTTATCGTCAAAAATATCCCTGGTTGTTTGCTAGAATCGGGGAAATTCATCAACAGTGTCGAGAAAAATTGCCCCCCGGTTTAAATTAAATGCAGCGAACGACCAAAATTATCATCCTCATCTCGATCGGTTTCTTCTCGCCCCTCAAAACCCTTGCTTTGCCCTCTCCTGAAGATATTCCCGAAGAAGTTTTACGAGCAGAAATTATCACTTCGGCTCGATCGCCCCTGGATAATCAACCCCTAACTGCGGCAGAATATGCCTTACTAGAAGAACAATTAGCCACCAGCATTTATCCCCCCCAAATTAATCCCAAGATTCGACAATTAATTGCCCTGAGAAGATTACAAAAACTCCTCCAGATCTTCATACCCTTCTATCGTTAATATCAAAATAGCCGATCTCCTGTGGCAAGAGTGCCTATGCTAACCAAAAAGTTTAGAGAGAATTAGAGCAAGGCGATCGCTGTTATCGCCAGCAGACAAAAATCCCGTGTTATGATTAATGAAAAAATCATAAAGTTTTGTAACAAACCTTGACTGCTATCCTCCGCCCCCAAGAAAAGCCCCTGCTTAATCCTCCTTGGTACTCCCTGTCCCCTCTCTGGCAAGGAGACGAAACCGATGTTAAACAAGGTTTACCCCATAGCCAACTCGCACCCCCGTGGCAGATTTTAATTCTCGGCGATGGTTCTCCCACCCGTCATTTACAACTTTTAACCGGTGAAAAAACGGAAGTGGATGTGATCGATATGTCCCCCATCGGCGATGATGAGGATGGCGCACCGATGAAAATTAGCCTGATTCCGGGGCCAAGATTGCGTCGTCAAGTCTGGTTACGCACAGCTAGTGGTCAAAGGTTAGCCTATGCCGCTTCTTGGTGGTCTGTCAATCAAGTGGACGAATATCTAGAAAATCGTTCCCTACCGATTTGGGAAAGTCTCTCGCGGCTGCACACGGAATTGTATCGCGATGTGCAGGGACTTTATTACGGTCATTCCCCGGAATTAGAAATAGCTTTTGGGGAAAAAGGAGCATTTTGGGGTCGTCATTACCTATTTTGGCACGCTCGCCAACCCCTTACCCTGATTTACGAGGTTTTTTCTCCCTATCTCCGTAAATACCTCGGCGAAATGAGAATTGATCAATTAGAATAACTGCCGTAGATATTTCTATGTAGTTCAATTAGTTAATAGAGTTCTTGCATAATTAATTTTTGAGAGTGCAAAAATGAGAAAAATAGACATAAAATTGCATAAAAGCCCTAAATAGAGCATTTAATTGATTAATGCTCATTCTTAATTCTCCTGACTCCTGAATACTGGCTCGGAGACTCCTCACCTAAGGTCAGATTTTTGATTTTTGCAAGAGGTCTAATCTTTGGAGAGAATTAAATGATTTTTCTCCGTTAATTTTGCCATCCAACCCGGTTCAATCACAATCGTGCTAATTTTTTCGATAATAATTGCCGGTCCTGTCAGACAATCAAAAGGTTGCAGATCTGAACGCTGATAAATTGGCGTTTCTCGCCATTGATTAGCCATAAAAACCGCTACTCGATCGAGGATAGGAGGTAATTCTCCCATCGGACGGGAGCGAGTTAAAATTGCTTCTTTGGGACTGTCCATAGTCTGGATCAATTCCACGGCAATCGACTCAATAATTAAAGCTTTTTGTTCTTGCTTAAAACCATAACGTCTTTGATGTTCCCGTTCAAAATCCTGACGCATTTGATCGCTAAAATTAACCGCTAAAGTGGCATCACTGCCTTGATATTTTAAACTAACTTGCTGCCGCACCTGATTATAACCCTCTAATTCCCGACCCGCTAAAACTTCTAATTCCTTCATCTCCGTGAGTAACTGCCCGATTAAATCGGCATTTAAGGGCTGTTCGATCGCTTTTTCTTTAATTACCCTCAAATCGGCCAAACCCATGCCGTAGGCGCTTAAAACCCCGGCGTAGGGATGGAGAAAAATGCTTTTCATTCCCAGAGTATCGGCAATTAAACAAGCCACTTGACCCCCGGCACCGCCAAAGGTACAAAGAGTATAATCACTGAGATCATAACCCTTTTGTAGAGAGATTTTTTTAATCGCATTAGCCATATTTTCTACGGCAATTTGAATAAACCCGGCAGCCAGGAGTTCAGGACTATTATTACCCCCCATTGTTGCCGCCAATTCTTGAAACTTTGTCAGCACAATCTCTCTATCTAGGTGTAAATTTCCCTCTTCTCCAAAAATAGCGGGAAAATAGGGGGATTGAATTTTTCCTAACAAAACATTAGCATCGGTAATTGTTAATGGTCCACCCCGTCGATAACAGGCAGGTCCCGGATTAGCTCCGGCACTTTCTGGTCCGACCCGAAAACGATAACCATCATAGACTAAAATCGAACCCCCACCAGCGGCCACGGTGTGAATACTTAACATCGGCGCTCGCATTCTTACGCCGGCAATTTCGTTATCTGTTTGCCGCTCGTATTCCCCTTGAAAATGAGAAACATCGGTGCTAGTTCCTCCCATATCAAAACTGATAATTTTGCTAAATCCCGCCCTTAAACTGGTTTGTACTGCCCCGACTATTCCCCCCGCAGGACCAGATAAAATGCTATCTTTACCCTGAAATTTATCGGCGGTGACTAAACCGCCATCGGATTTCATAAATAGTAAGCTAGTTTTCGGTAATTGCTGGCTAATACTATCAACATAGCGGCGTAAAATTGGCGATAGATAGGCAGAAACTACCGTGGTATCTCCCCGGGATACCAGTTTCATTAAAGGACTGACTTGGTGGGAAATGGCTAGGTGAGTAAAGCCGATTTCTTCGGCAATGGCTGCCACTTGTTTTTCGTGGTCAGGATAACGATAACCGTGCATAAAAACAATCGCACAACTTCGGATACCCGCTTGATAAACTGGTATTAAATCGGCTTTAACTTGGGCGGGATTAACGGCGATTAATTCTTGTCCTTGACTATCGTAGCGTTCGGCCACTTCGATAACTTGTTCGTATAATAAAGAAGGAAGAATAATTTGACGGGCAAAAATATCGGGGCGATTTTGATAGCCAATTCTCAAGGCATCTTTAAACCCTTTGGTGATTAACAAAACCGTGCGCTCTCCTTTTCTTTCTAACAGCGCATTGGTGGCTACCGTTGTTCCCATTTTGATCACTTCGATGTTATCTAGGGAACCGCTAATATCTTTGATCCCTTGAATGACTGCATCTGGGTATTTTTCGGGATTCTCCGAGAGCAGTTTATAGAGAACAATCCACTGTTGATCGGCAATGGGAACAATCAGAAATCTAGCGGCATCTCTAGCTAGTCGTTCAATAATTTCTGGTCGATCGATTATCGCCACTATATCGGTAAAAGTTCCCCCTCGATCGATAAAAAATTTTAACATAATCCCTTCCAGTTCTCAGAATCAATGAACAATTGCGCCTAATCCTTTTAAAATAAACTAGATTGATTTATCTGAGTAAGCAAAATGTCCACAGGAATCGCTATCTTAGGGGTAGGACGTTGGGGAGTGCATTACGTCCGTCATTTTTCTCAACATCCCTCAGCACAAGTGGTGGCAATAGTTGATCCCTCCCCCGAAAAACTCCGTCTCTGTCGCGATCAATTTAATCTCGATACTAATAAGGTTATTTTAGCCAATGACTGGGAATCTATTCGCAATCACCCCGAAATCTCGGCTGTGGTCGTCGTTACTCCCGCCATCAGTCATTATCCCCTGATTAAAGATGCTCTTAATTTAGGTTATCACGTCCTCGCCGAAAAACCCTTAACCCTCAATCCCCAAGAAAGCGCCGAATTAACGGAATTAGCGGCGAAAAAACAGCGTATTTTATTAGTTGATCATACCTATCTTTTTCATCCCGCCGTTATCACCGGACAAAAAGTCCTGCAATCCGGGGGTATCGGTAAACCTCTTTATGGTTATGCCACTCGCACTCACTTAGGTCCCGTCCGTCAGGATGTGTCCGCTTTGTGGGATTTAGCTATTCACGATATCTCGATTTTTAATCATTGGTTAAATAGTACACCAGTATCGGTACAGGCGAGGGGAACCTTCTGGCTACAACCTAATCTAGCCGATTTAGTCTGGTTAACCCTGATCTATGGCGATGGTTTTCAAGCGACTATTCACCTTTGTTGGTTGAATCCCGATAAACAGCGACGTTTAGGGATAGTTGGCAGCGAAGGGACTTTAATTTTTAATGAATTAGACTCTCGATCGCCTTTAACCCGACAAAAAGGCCATTTTGAGCGTCAGGAAGCCTATTTTATTCCCCGGGGACAGGAGACGGAATCTATCCCTATTGCCGATGGTGAACCCCTAAAAGCATTATGCGAACATTTTTTAGAGTCGGTGGCTACGGGGGTCGATTCTCCTGTATCTTCGGGATCGGTAGGGACGGAATTAGTCAAAATCCTCCAGGCAGCAGAATTATCTCTAGCCAGAGGTGGAGAGATCGTGCGCTTAGAATAGGGAAACATGGGGTTCCTCGATGGAATTCCTCTCGAAACTCTCTACCACTTTTTCTAATCTTCTTCCCTGAGCAACTACTGTCTCGATTTCCTGACGTAATTGCCGATTACTCTTGACAAGTTGCTGGTTTTGTGCTTCTAGAAATTCCACCCGTGCCTGAATGGCCTACAATTCTTTGACTAATTCTCGATCGACCGAGAGGGGAACCGAGGGGCGACCAGTGCAACTCTGGGGTACTTGGGGGGAAATACGCGGCGTAGTGGTCATGAATTGACTAATTTAGGGCTTTTAAAGAGTAAAAATGACCCACTGGACCGGTTCCGCGACCGATAGCGAGGGAATGCTCAAGGGCGTTAGTAACGTAATCCTTGGCTTTTCTCACCGCTATTTTCAGGTCATCACCCAAAGCGAGGTTAGCAGCGATCGCCGCCGATAGGGTACAACCAGTCCCGTGAGTATTATTGGTTTCGACGCTTCTGGTCTTAAAAGTTTGCCATTCTTGCCCATCAAAGCAGATATCAACCCCACGCAGCCGCCCTTTCATGCCTCCCCCCTTCACTAATACCGGTGTGGCCGACTTCTGGAAAATAATTTCGGCGGCCGCTTTCATCGTCTCAAAATCATTGATCTCGATGCCACTTAAAAGCTGCGCTTCGTAACGATTAGGGGTAATAATCGAAGCCAGAGGAATTAAACTATCCAAAAGACTATCTACAGCCCGATCATCAATTAATTTGGCCCCTACCCGCGAAACCATAACCGGATCCACCACTAAACTGATTAAACGCCAGCGCTCGATCGCCTCGGCCACTGCTTCGATAATCTCGCTACTAAACAGCATTCCCGTCTTGACCGCTGACACACCCAAATCCCTGACCACGGCATCGATTTGGGCTGTTACCATTTCTGGACTTAAGGACTCGACGCGCTCAACCCCTAGGGTATTTTGGGCGGTAACGCAGGTAAGGGCGCTGGTGCCGTGAACTCGGTGGAAGGCGAAGGTTTTCAAATCAGCTTGAATTCCCGCGCCGCCACCACTATCGGAACCGGCGATGGTGAGAGCAATGGCAGTCATAGGACGTTAGCGATCAAAAGGACGACGACGTTGCAAGAAGTCCGGTATATCTAATCCAGGCGGTTTTGGTGGTTCGGGAGTGGGTGCCGGACTGGGTGCAGGGGTATTGATCACCACCTTGCTACCGGTGGGACGAGAGGGGGATTCCCCAGAAAAACCGGTGGCAATGACGGTAATTCTGACTTCTCCCTGCATTTTCTCATCAATTACTGCCCCAAAGATAATATTAGCATTGGGATCCACCACTTCATAGATAATTTCGGCGGCGGCATTGACTTCGTGTAGGGTTAGATCTTGACCACCGGTGATATTAAAGACCACACCTTTCGCCCCTTCGATCGAGGATTCCAGTAACGGTGAGGAGATAGCCGCGATCGCACCTTCCTTAGCCCGAGATTTTCCCGAACCGATGCCGATGCCCATTAGGGCCGAACCCGCATCGGCCATCACTGCTCGCACATCGGCGAAATCCACATTTACCAGACCGGGGATAGTAATAATATCCGAGATGCCCTGCACCCCTTGGCGCAGCACATCATCGGCGACGCGAAAAGCCTCCTGTAGGGGAGTTTCGGCGGGTATTACCTGTAATAACTGGTTATTGGGGATAATAATCAGGGTATCGACCCGACTTTGTAAACCACCCACCCCTTCATCGGCCTGATTAGTGCGACGACGGCCCTCGAAGGTAAAGGGACGAGTCACAACTCCCACGGTCAAACAGCCGATTTCTTTGGCAATTTCGGCCACAATTGGAGCAGCCCCCGTTCCCGTGCCGCCGCCCATGCCGGCGGTAATAAAGACTAGATCGGTTCCTTCCAATGCTTGGGCGATTTCATCCCGAGATTCTTCCGCCGCTTTCTGTCCGATCGCCGGATTCCCCCCCGCCCCTAGGCCTCGGGTTAATTTTGTCCCGATTTGTAACCTCTGGGGGGCGGAGGAGTGGGCCAGGGCTTGGGCGTCGGTGTTAATTGCCCAAAATTCGATTCCAGTCACGCCACTGGCGATCATGCGGTTAACGGCGTTACAGCCCCCACCGCCGACCCCGATCACCTTGATCTTGGCGACATTGCTTGGCACGATGCGATTACTACGACTTTCTTCTCGGGGTGTCATCTGTGATTCATGGGGGCGAGTAAATAATACTCCAGCATTATTCTGAGAGGAATGATTATCTTCGCTCACGGCTGAACTGGAATAATCGTTACTGTTCAGATTTGGGTAGATGGAAACAATTTCATTAATCGAGGTCATTGGAATTGGAACACTCTTAGTACAAGATTCTGTTATTGGTTTGATAAATCAGAGATGCACTGTTAACACTATCACTAACATTATGTCGGTTCCAGTATCTACATTATCAGTTTCTTGTTCAGAAAATCATAATTTGGTTTTTTTGGCAATACATAAAGGGAATAATTGCCGTTTTTTACTGATAAATTCCAGTTAATTCCTACCAGTTGCCGTTACTTTGGCAACCCTAGGGGCTGGCTGCGGTTTTAATTGTACAGTGGGAGCATCGGGATTGCTCAGGTCAATGTAGAGGATTCGCTCTAGAGGTATCTTGGATGACAATGGCCGCGATTGTACAAGAGCGGTTAATTTTTCGGGCAATCTATCTCTATAAAAACCTAAATAGACCTGCCCCAGTTCAGTTTTTAGTACAAGGTTACTAGGATTGCGCCAATCGATGGCGGTAACTTTAATCGATAAGTTATCAACTAAGGGATAAATTTTTTGCCACTGTTGTTGATATTGTCGGTCGTAACCAAGCACTTCTAGGCTAGGTAATTGGCTTTTGGGCAGAGTTCGACCATAATAGTTTTGAGGAATTATCGTTCCCGAGGCATCTAAAAAACCTTGCTGTTGATGAGAACGCCAACGGGCAACAGGTTTTCTTTCTTGAATAGAAACAATCACTTTCGGGGGTAATAATTGCCGCTCGATCTTAACGTCGGCAATGGCGGGAATAGCTGCTAATTTTTCTCGCAATCGATGGGTAGGTAATTCCCAGAGAGACAGAGGATAGCTTAATTTCAGCCAAGCACGAATCGACTCGGGCGACATTAATTCCGTGCCTTCGATTTCCACCTGTCCAGCCTTGGTAATTGTCCAATAGGGCGAAGTCATCCCCCAAGCTAATCCCGCCGCTAAACCACTAACCACCAGAAAGCGACCTAGGGCTTGCCACACCTTTGATCGCCTTTGGTGGCGCAGGTTTTGTCGTTTTTGTTCCAGGGAGAGGGAAGAAAGGATTTGATCGCTCATAGGGAAAATTCGGGGCAGTTTTGCTGTTATCTTAGGTCGTGAAGTGGGCCGCTGGCAACTCGATCGCTACTGGAGTAACCAGTTTGACAAAGAAAGAGATAATCAATGTTATAACAGTAGTAGTCTACAGGCGTTCTTTTGTCTGTGTCCAATAAACCTAAACGCTACTTTTTGTCAAGATATTTCGACGGTCAGCCAGAAAGAGCGTTCCGGCAAGAACAGCCTAATTTATCCGAAAATTACCTATGGTTATCAACAAACGCGGACTTGTTCTCGGTGCTACAGCAGTGGTCCTGTCTACCGTCGCCGTCACGGGAGCGGGATTCCGTCTCTCCCAAAGTCAAGCTTTTTTTCAGGAAAGTCCCAAGGAAACCGTTGATGAGGTTTGGCAGATCATCAACCGCACTTATTTAGACGGCACTTTTAATCAATCGGACTGGAATGCCATCCGCAATCAGTATTTAAATCGTTCCTACAAAAATCAAGAGGAAGCATACACCGCTATCCGCGAGATGTTGAAAACTCTCAATGATCCCTATACCCGTTTTATGGATCCCAAAGAGTTTAACAATATGAAGATCGATACATCGGGAGAGTTGACGGGGGTAGGGATTCAACTGACCAAAGATGAGAAAACTAAGCAGTTAGTCGTGGTTTCACCCATAGAAGACACTCCCGCTTCTAAAGCTGGTGTGCTGCCTAAAGATGTGATTATCGCTATCGATGGTAAATCTACCGAAGGTATGGAACTGGAGCAAGCGGTGAGCATGATCCGCGGCAAAGTGGGGACAAGCGTTAAGATCACGATTCAACGGGGTGAGGAGAAGAAAGAATTGACTCTTACCCGGGCCAAAATTGAAATTCACCCAGTGCGGGCCCGCACGGAAAACACCCCGATCGGTAAAATTGGTTATATCCGTCTCAATCAATTTAGCGCCCAAGCTAGTGGCGATATGAGTCAAGCGATTCGCGAATTGGAATCTGAAGAGGTGAAGGGTTATATTCTCGATCTGCGTTCTAACCCCGGCGGTTTACTTTACGCCAGCATCGAAATCGCTCGGATGTGGATACCCGATGGTTTAATTGTCTCTACGGTTGATCGCAAAGGGGTGACGGAACGTCAACGGGCTAACAATCAAGCTTTGACTAATAAACCGCTAGTTGTCCTCGTCGATGGTGGTTCCGCTAGTGCCAGTGAAATTCTCTCCGGAGCTTTACAGGATCATGATCGGGCGGTTATTGTCGGTACGAAAACCTTTGGTAAGGGATTAGTGCAATCGGTACGCAGTCTCAGTGACGGTTCCGGATTAGCGGTGACGATTGCCAAGTATCTCACCCCCGACGGACGGGACATCAATAAAGATGGTATTCATCCGGATGTGGAGTCGGAACTGAGCGAGGAAGATCGCAAAAATCTTCAACAGGAACGGGATCAGGTGGGAACCTTCCAGGATCCTCAATTCAAGAAGGGTTTTGAAATCTTGGAAAAAGAAATCACTGAAGGCAAGAAAACACCCACCAATACCGCTAAACAATAGGTTGACATTTGCCCGCTCGAATTAAACCCACCCGACGGGCGATCGCTTCTCCCCGCTCGGCAAAAGGGCCCCAGTATTGACCATTAACTGGGGTTTTTCCGTTTTCTAGGGCTATAATCTGACAAATTCCCGTATTTTCCTGAACAATGTACCAGTTTTGTGCGCTATTATCCATAGATTTTTCTCCTTATACCCCAAACCCTAGGATTGATTCATAGTAGGGTTGATTCATGAATCAACCCTACCCCAAACCCCAAACCCCACACCCTGCCCCCACGAAAAACTTTTTGCCGCAAACCCTAAGCAAAAAATTTTTATCAACTTCTTGACAAAACCGGGGAGATAAATGCTAATATTAAAAAGGTCTGTCCAATGGGGATTAGCCAAGCGGTAAGGCAGCGGGTTTTGGTCCCGCCATTTCCTAGGTTCGAATCCTAGATCCCCAGTTTAGTATTTTTTATCCCCAGTCCGCCAATGATCGAGAATATCCTCGATCAAAGCTTCCTTGAGCCAAATACGACCGATAAGCGTCAGGGGAACCGCCAGAAATAGCCCTAAAAAGCCAAAAATCGAGGCGAAAAATAACTGGGCCAACAGGGTAAAAGCGGGTAAGAGTTTGAGCGACCGCACTGTTAAAATGGGCAGCGGTGAATGACGGTCGAAATATTGAATTAACAGATAAATACTGCTGTAGAGCAGTAAAACTGCCCAGGGTTGCCAGGGAGCTTCCAGAAGGGCGATAGAAAAGGGTAAAATCGTGCTTAAAACCGGGCCGAGGTTAGGGATAAAGGTGAGAAATCCCGCGAGAATAGATTGGGAAAAAGCGAGGGGAATGCCAATCAGGGATAGACCCAAACAACTGCCCAAGGTCATAATCAACATATGACAGAAAATCCCTTTCAGCCAAGCTTTTAAATCTCGATCGCACTGTTCTAGGATCGATCGTACCCGAGAACGGTAGAAAGCAGGAAATAAACGCAGAAAACAACGGTAGTAAGCGGCAGGATCGGCGAGAATCATCAAGCCCAGGGCAACAATTAGCAGTAAGCTGAGGATAATGCCGAAAGTACCGTAAAAAATGCTTAAACCCCGCCCAGCAATTTGGTTAATCAGGGGTTGTAATTGAGTCAGCAGAGTTTTAAAATCCGGGAAGACATTGGCCAGACTAGGATCGAGATAATCCTCAAGACTATGGACTTGTCCCCAGAGTCTTTCTATAGCTTGGGGTAATAAACTAAATAATTGGCGAAATTGTTGGACTAAAGCGGGTATAATCCCCACAAAAATACCGATAATACCAATAAAGAAGCTAAAAAGAGTGATAATTAGGGCGTGGGAACGCTTGAGGTGATGACGCTGCCACCAAGTCACAGCCAAATTTAAAATCTGAGCCAGAAGAATCGCCATCAATAATAATAAGAGAATCTGTCGAATCTGCCAGAGAATCAACAGACAAAAGACTAACAGGACTAAACCGAGGCTGCTGCCAAAAGTCATGATGAGTAAGGAGAAAAATTCCTAATCAGTTATTGTCCGTCTCCAGAGGGCAAAAACCGTGAGCAGAAAAGGAGTAAAAACCAGAATTAAAGTGTTAAAAAGACCAGGAGCGATCGATAATAAAGGGGCAAGATATTTAATTCCCAGGGAGATTAAAGCCGATATCAAGATTATTTTTATAATAAAGCCGCTCATAGATGAGTTTTTGGGTGATACAAGCACTATCTTATCTCTGAAGAGGTTAAAATTTGATCAAAATCGGGAAATTATTCCCCATCAGTTCTATTAATATTGGGGCGAAGTGACCAGATTTTCTAGGCGAGGTCGGTTTAGGGGGAAGGGAAAGTATGGGACAGTAACTGGATTAACGAGAACGTCAATCCCCGGCTGACTAACCAGAACTCGATTCAGGCTCTCTGTTATCAGGATGTTAAGGATCGGTTCGGATAGATTCAGGGTTACAGAAAGCTCCCGTTCAAGCGTCAGCTTAACGGGAGTAGATTGCCCGACATTTATGATAAAATTCTCGCTGTCCACCGCCTCTGTCCTGCCGCCAACAGTCACCGTGATCACCTTAACTCTTTTACACCCCAGTCAAGCCACACCCCTACAACATTGGCAATTTGACAATGATCAGTCAACCATTCTCGTCGGCAGGGCGCTGGATAATCATGTAGTTCTCTATAGTGCTGTGGTTTCGAGGCGGCACTTAGAAATCCACCGTAATGATCAGGATGATTGGGAATTGGAAAATTTAGGGGCAAATGGGACGTTTCTCAATGGCAACCCGATCAAGAAAACCGCCGTCGTCGATGGGATGGTGGTTCGTTTAGCCACCTCTGGCCCGCAAATTCAAATTCGTCTCATTGATGAGGACGAGCAACCAAAATTAATCCTCAAACCCCTAGAGGCTCTTTTGGCGGACGACCGCGTCCAGCCAGAAAAGGATACTATAGCCAGCTAGAAAATGTTAAATTTTTATAAAGTTTTTTCAATTTCCCTAACAAAATGTAAAAATAGATACAGAATAAGAAATAAAATCTTGTACTTTGTTATCCCTAAATAGAGACGACAAGAGAGATTAAAGTCAATTTAAAGCATTGCCTGGAGTCAGTGATATGATGTTAGCCTATCGAGGAGTTAAGTACGAAAGGGATTCTCTCCCCTTGGAGATGAAGACCGGAGATATCGGGGGTACATACCGAGGTCAAGACTGGAATCACCATTATCCTCGCCATATGCTCCAATTAGAACCGAAACTGCATCGTCAGTATCGTGGGGTTGCCTACAGCACCCGTCCTCATCTTACCGGGCAAGTCATCCCAAACACTTGTCCGTTGCCCGTTGTCAAACCCCCTGTTGTCGTCCAAGAGGAAACCCTTTCTAGCATCCATCTGAACAATATTCGTCGTCGTCTGGAACGTCGTTTACAAATCGCTCAAGAGAATGGTGACGAAACCCTCGTTAATCTCTTGAAAAAAGAATCCCAAGACTTAGCCTTAAACTACTAGATTAGCAGTTTTTTTGCCACTTTCCCCTCAGTTCTGCCGGGGGGAATATTTTGGGGACTAAAAATGACACCCAGAGAAATTATCGGCTCTTCTGGTTTCTGTGTGAAAATGAGGTCTATACTGATAGTTTATTTAACAAAATAGTCCTAAAAGTCTTTCCCAGTAAACATTTCACGATTTCATAAGCAAAAATTATCACACAAAGTCGAGAAGAGCCAATTATCACCCTAGTTAGGAGTTTATAGGCTTTTAATTAGATTAGGTCGAGGTCTATTTTAGTTCGGGTTCGGATTGGGGCGTTGTATCATTTCCACAACATTTTTGATACCTTGGATAAAAGTTTGAAAACTACGGGATTTATTTTCAGTTAGGGAAAGATGCGGGGCAATCTGTTTAGAGTGGGTTCCTGCATAATACTCTTTCACTAGCTTTTTTAATTCTTGTTTGGCCGAGTTAAGCAGGTCTGGTTCTCTGTATTTACTTTTATTTTGTTTTTGACCGAGACTATTTAAATTATACGCCTTGGCCACCGCTGCTAAATCTCCCAGAAACCAAGATTCTAATTCATGGCAAATAATCCGAATTAATACTTGAGCATCACTGGCATTTTGACAAATTTCCCCTAGTTCCTTTTTGAGTTTTTGACAATCGTGGGAATCCTGATCGTGGACAATAATAAATTTGGTATTGGGACTAGATTTCTTGAAAGCTTTGAGTTTTATAGGAATAGATTTGGCTAGGTCTTGTTTGCCTTGATGACCAATACATATATAGCTTATTTCTGGGGGAATAAGTTTAGGCAAAAGTTCTTCTAACACATTTTTTATAGATGACTCTTCTAGCAAAAATACGATATCATAGTTCCTTAGGGTTCTACTCCTTCAAACCAGCCTTGATTCCAAAGATAGCCGGGTAAATCGCCTTCCGCTACTAAGTTTTTGAGGATTTCGCTATCGGCAGCCCTATGGATTTGGGTGATACCTTGGGATTTAATTAGCCAGAAAATACTAGCTAGTGGAACCGCGTTGATAAAATCGGGGGAGTGGCTAGAAACAAATACCTGACCCCCCTGATCGCTATAGTGGGCGAATTCTTCGGCTAGTTCTTTTAATAAAGTAGGATAAAGTTGGTTTTCTGGTTCTTCGACACAGAGTAGGGGATGAGGATTGGGATCGAATAGTAATATTAAATAAGCGAACATTTTCATAGTCCCGTCAGAAACATAGCGATCAATAAAAGGGTCTTTAAAGGCCTGATCTTGAAAACGTAAAATCAAGCGACCGTCTTCGGTTTCTTTGGCTTCCACAGAGGAAATACCCGGAACTCTTTGTTTCATTTTTTCGAGAATTTGCTGAAAAATTGTGGGATATTGTTGATAAATATATTGAGCAACTGTAGCTATATTGTCGCCAGTAGGGGATAAGTGTTCAGCATAAGATATTTCTTTACTTCCTCTAGCTTCGCTAATATGAAAGTCAGAAACGTGCCAATTTTCAATCAGAGAACGAAAGGCTGTAGCGGCTTTAAAACGTTGAAATTGTCCTAATCCTTTGATTGCTAGTATATCGTTAGATTCTAGCTGTTGTTCTTCTCGATCGAGTTCTTTATCTGGTTTACTAAAATCTTCTTCGTTGGTGATAGCATATCCTTGACCAAGTTGAAAATCTAAAAAATGAAAAGGTTTACCGTATTCACCCCTTTTATAGCGAAGTATTTCGCGTTTGATAACAGGGCGATTTTTGTTTTGTCCAATTATAAGTATATAAGTAACCAGACGTTCTGTATCTAAGATTTTCATGGGAAATTGCAGCTCGATTTCAATATTTTCCTGTTCTTGACCTCTAGTGATAATTTCTCTATAACCGCCGCGAATTTGTAAGGCTTGGCGAATGTTGTTTTTGAGGGCATCTCGCAGAAACCCAAAAATATCAAATAGAGTAGATTTTCCCGTGCCGTTAGCTCCAATAATCACACAAAAAGGGGGAATATCTCTTATGTGTATATTTTTAAACATACGATAGTTTTTTATTTTAATAGAAACAATTTTCATGATATAATCGAGCAGTTATAGTTTTTTTGATTATACGATTGATCAGGTGAAGATAATTGATCAATTAGTCAAAAGAGCCAGAGATTAGGCTCTCTTGGACATGGGGGGATAAATCAGCTAGAAATTAGAGAGGCAAGCTCAACCGCCTGAAGAAGGGACAAGAAACCAGACTCAACACAAGTTGCCCAAAATAGCGTAAATTGTCTATAAATTTGTTCAACGACTTAAATTAGTACAAATGTTTGACTGTATTATCATCGGTGCGGGACCAGCAGGAGCGACGGCGGGTTATCATCTAGCTAAAAAGGGACGATCGATCCTGATCCTCGATAAAGCGAAATTACCCCGTTATAAACCCTGTGGTGGGGGGGTATCCCCGGCAATTAAGCAGTGGTTTGATTTTGATTTTACCCCCGTGATCGAGAATACCGTCACCCAAGTGGAGTTTACTTGGAAACAGGGGGATGCCGCCACCACTAAGTTAAATATGCTAGAACCAATGTGGATGGTACAAAGGGATCGTTTCGATGATTTTTTAGGTCAACAGGCGATCGCAGTCGGGGCAACCATCCAAGATAACAGCGAAGTTACCCAGATCAAATTCGTCCAAGATCACTGGCAAGTTACCACATCCCAGGGAACATTTTCAGGCAAATATCTGATTGCTGCCGATGGTGTTAAGGGCAATACCAGTCGCTGGTTAGGATTACCAGCGAAAAACGAAGCGATCGGGGCTACTCTGGAAATTACTAACGCAGAAGCGACTATTCCACCCCAAAAAGCTTTTTTTGACTTTGGTTCCCTAAAAAATGGTTATATCTGGGCTTTTCCCAAGTCTAATGGTTACACAATTAGCGGTGGTTGTTTTAAGGGCAGCATCAAATCCGAGGAGCTAAAAAAACAACTGTTAAATTATGCCCGTCAAAAAGGCTGGAATTTAGAGGATTATCGCTATAGTGAGTATGCTTTAGCCCTTTGGAATGGAAATCAACCGCTACACGCCCAAAATGCCTTAATTGCAGGGGAAGCGGCGGGTATTCTCGATCCGCTCATCGGAGAGGGTATCCGTCCGGCAATTTTGACGGGAGTTAAGGCAGCCGAGGCGATCGATCGAGCTTTAGCCGGAGATAATCAGGCTTTAGCGGGCTATAGTCGGATAATTCGGGAAGAATGGGGGGAAGATATGGCTTTAGCGGCTAAATTAGCCGGTTTATTCTATCAATTTACCCAAATCGCCTACAATGTCGCCGTTAAACGCCCGATCGCCGGTCAACTGATGGGACGTATTCTCGTGGGAGATTTAAAATACCGGGATGTTACGGAACAAGCGATGCAACAATTGAAAAAGCTTTTACTGCCCGGATTCGGTTGGGGATAACACCTCGCGCACTAGGGTGGGGGTGACTCGATCGCTAATGGTGACTTGGCCGATTGCCGTTGGTAAAATAAATCTAACCTTGCCATCTTTAACCTTTTTATCGGCAGTGAGAGCATTGACCATCTCATCGGCATTTAAAGGCGGAATACGGGTTTCTAAGGCGGCTTTTTCGATTAGATCGGTTTGACGTTGATTTTCCCCGGCGGTCCACATTCCCAGTTTAACAGCGATCGCTCCTGCCGCCACCATCCCCATGGCCACCGCTTCCCCGTGGTTAACGCTAGTATATCCCGTTAAACTTTCAATGCCGTGGGCGATCGTGTGACCATAGTTTAAGATCGCCCGCAAACCCGCTTCTTTTTCGTCTTTGCTTACCACATCTGCTTTAGCTTGGCAAGACTTTGTAATAATTGTTTGCAATAGCTCGCCATCGATCTGAGAAAAACTCGCTAAATTATCCGAGTCTTCTAACTGTTGAAATAACTCAGCATCCCAAATTACACCGTATTTAATCACTTCTGCCATTCCTGCCCGAAATTCTCGCACGGGTAGGCTTTTAAGCACGCTAGGATCGATCAGAACTAATTTCGGTTGATAAAACGCCCCGATCAGATTTTTGCCCTGGGGATGATTAACACCAGTTTTACCCCCGATGGAAGCATCCACCATCGCTAACAGGGTGGTGGGAACCTGGACAAAATTAACGCCCCGTAACCATGTGGCTGCTGCAAATCCCGTCATATCACCGATTACACCACCACCGAGGGCAACCATAGTCGAGGAACGTTCCAGCCGGTGAGCGAGGGCGCTATCATAAACTTGGGCGATCGCATCGAGGGTTTTATAATTTTCTCCGGCGGGGATCAGATGTGTAAAAACGGCAAAGCCCGCTTTTTCTAGGGAATTAACGGCTATCTGCCCGTAATAGTCAAAAATTTCGGGATTAGAAACCAATAAAACCTTTTTACCTAAGCTTAACTGGCTCATTTCTCCACCGAGATTAGCTAAACTGTCCTTCTCGATCAGAATATTATAGGAGCGATCGGGTAAATTAACGGGAATACAAATAGCCATAGGGTGTGGTAATTATAAATTATCAATTATGAATTATGAATTGCGAGGTAGGGAGATGGGGAGTGCCGGAGCAGGGAGAATAAATAAAAATAATCTCCTGACTCCTGTCTCCTGTCTCCTGTCTCCTATCTCCTGTCTCCTATCTCCTGTCTTCTGACTCCCGATAGCCAAAAAGATGATCGGTTATTGGCGCAGCTTAGTCAACTCTAAGAGCAGACGACAGGATAAAAAACAGATAAAGCTCTCTCCTAGAAAGAGACTTAATTGCCAAGCGTCAGCGATCAAGTCTGTGGATAATTGTAGGGGAACTAGGCCGCGGACTAGGGCAAAAGCTGCCACTGTACCATCTTTGAGATGGGGATTATCGTCGTTACGGACGACATAACGATAGGTGACACCGAAGAGAAATCCGCTAATTATCGCCCCGGATATCTTGACAAAAGCGCCAATTACTGTGAGCGATTCCCCTAAAAATAGTCGCTCAACAGTTAAAAATAGCAGATAGGGAACCAGGAAAGCCAGCGCCGAGATACTCCCCACCTGTATGGATTCGATTCTTTCCTTGAGCGTAATTTGCACGATCGCCTCTCTAAAACGGAGTCACTGATGAAGTATTATCGAAAATTTGGGTTGAAAACCTCGCCCTTTAGGGCGACTTTATGTTAGCATTAAATTGAGTCGTTGACTTTGGGAACGCAGGAAACAAGCGACACTCCGTAATCCCTAAATCTCTAACCATCACTGGTACAAAAGCTTTCATCCTAAGTCCACATGGTAAGAGCGAAAAACAATTAAATACTGTGGGACACACAGAAATTTACGCTTGGGGAGTAGTCTTTAAGAGTGCTTACCTTGTAGGTGTAGTCGGACTAGACATGAAACTGTAAGACCAAAATTAGCTTTGCTAGTAGCGGCAAGATTCAGCCCAAGAATCTCCGCCCTAAAAGTGCGGAGAGTGTCAACTCCTAAGTAATTCGTTTAACAAAGGCAATTATGGATATTTTGACACTTGGTTGGGTTAGCATTCTCGCCCTGTTCACTTGGTCGATCGCCATGGTGGTTTGGGGTCGTAACGGTTTCTAGGTAATCTATAGATACCATGGAAACATCTTTGATTCTCAACACTCTCTTTCTAGTCGCCTTAATTCTCCTCGTTATCGTCAGTGGTGGCATTCTCTACCTGACGACTACAGAATGGCGTGATCGCCGTCGCCAAGATGGCGATAAAAAATTAGGAAAATAATCCCGAACAGGTGTACTTAATTACGCCTGTTTTTCCTTTACTATAGATTTCCTGCAAAAATCAAAAATCTGACCTTAGGTGAGGAGACGGTCGATAGGATAATCAGAGACAGGAGGATAAAAAAGACAAGAAACAACTATGATATCCACAAAACCTAAGATTATGTCAGATTTATCTGAGTTTTTAGATATTTTGACTAGATAGCGGTTCGAGAACTTACTTTTTCAGGAGGTCTTAAGTAGCTAGACGCAATTAATTAGACATATCTCACCACCTCTTGCCTTTTGCCTCTTGCCTTTTGCCTACTACTTATGATTAAAATACTGCACTTATCGGATATTCACATGGGGAGCGGTTTTTCCCATGGACGTTTAAATCCAAAAACGGGATTAAACACGCGTTTAGAGGATTTTATGGGCAGTTTAAGCCTCTGTATTGATCGGGCTATTGCCTCCCCTGTGGATCTAGTGCTTTTTGGGGGAGATGCTTTTCCCGATGCCACTCCTCCTCCTTTTGTTCACGAAGCTTTTGCCAGTCAATTCCGTCGTCTTGCCGATGCTAATATCCCGACGGTGTTATTAGTAGGTAATCACGATCAACATTCTCAGGGTAATGGCGGTGTCAGTCTCTCCATCTATCGTACCCTAGCGGTGCCGGGGTTTATTGTTGGCGATCGCCTGACCACCCATCGCATCACCACCCGCAATGGCGATATCCAAGTAATTACTTTACCTTGGTTAACCCGCGCCACTCTCTTAACCCGTCCCGAAACCGAGGGTTTATCCTTGAGTGGGGTAAATGAATTGTTAATTAACCGTTTGGAACCAGTTTTAGAAGGAGAAATTCGCCAATTAGATACAAGCGTACCAACAGTTTTATTAGCCCATTTAATGGCCGATCGAGCTAGTTTAGGAGCAGAAAGATTTTTAGCGGTTGGTAAAGGTTTTACCGTGCCTTTATCGCTGCTAAATCGTCCACAATTCGAGTATGTCGCCCTCGGTCATGTTCACAAACATCAAAATCTTAATCCTAGCAATGATCCGCCTATTGTCTATCCGGGTAGCATCGATCGAGTGGATTTTAGCGAGGAAAAAGAAGATAAGGGCTATGTTTTAATAGAAGTGGCTAAAGGAGAGGTTAAATGGGAATTTTGTCCTTTACCCGTGCGTACTTTCTGTTCCATCGAAGTGGATGTTTCCCAGGCAGCAAACCCCCAAAAAGAATTGCTAAAAGCTCTCAAAAAACATGATATTCAGGAAGCAGTTATCCGCTTAGTTTATAAAATTCGCAGTGAACAATTAGAACTAATTAACACCAATCAGCTTGACGAGGCTTTAAAAACTGCCCATAGTTATAGTATTCGGGCGGAATTAATTAGTCAATTAACCCGTCCCCGTTTACCGGAATTAGGGGTGGGTAATCAATTAGATCCGATAGAAGCGTTAAAAGCTTATATCGATAATAAAGAAGATTTGCGCGATATTGTCGATGATATGTTAGAGGCAGCCCAGCTTTTATTAAATCAACAGCCAGAAATTTGGCCGGAGTAAGAAACCTCGATTTAGCTATCAGTTATCAGTTATCAGTTATCAGTTATCAGTTCACTGTTTACTGATAACTGAAACATCTTCCCTATCCCTGTTTAAACCAGCTATGAGTTTATGTCTTAATCCTGATTGTCTTCATAACAATGATCCTACAGATAAATTCTGTCAAAAATGTCGCTTTCAATTATTACTCAAAGATCGTTATCGTGCTATAAAATTAATTGGTCAAGGAGGTTTTGGTAAAACTTTTCAAGCAATTGATGAGGATAAACCTTCTAAACCTTATTGTGTGATTAAACAATTTTTTCCTAGCGCTCAAGGCAGTAATGCCCTCAAGAAAGCGGCGGAATTATTTAAAGAAGAAGCGATTAGTTTAGATAATCTCGGTCAACACCCACAAATTCCCTCCCTCTATGCCTATTTTACCGGCAATGATGGGCGACAATATCTTGTTCAAGAATATATTGAAGGACAAAATATAGAACAAGAATTACAAAGCGAGGGAGTTTTCAATGAAGAAAAGATCAAACATCTTTTATTAGAAATTTTGCCAATTCTTGATTTTATCCACGCTAAAAGAGTCATTCATCGGGATATTAAACCAGCTAATATAATTAGGAGACGCAGCGATAATAAACTAATTTTAGTGGATTTCGGTGCCTCTAAATTTATCACCATTGCTAATCTTTTTCTGACAGGAACAGTGATCGGTTCGGCGGGATATATCGCCCCGGAACAAAGCAATGGCAAAGCGATTAATAGCAGTGATTTATATAGTTTGGGAGTCACTTGTATCTATTTATTAACGGGAGTATCTCCCTTTGAATTCTTCGATGTGAGAGAACATGAATGGGTATGGAGACAGCACCTTATTAATAATCCTGTTACTGTTGAATTAGGAGAAATTTTAGATAAATTAATTGAATTTGGCACAAAAAAACGTTATCAATCAGCAGGGGAAGTTCTGCAAGAGTTAGCGGTAAAATTAGCCGTAGTGATTCCGCCAAAACCCCGATTACAGAACACAATTCAAGAAACGGTTTTGTCAGTTTTTCCAACCGCCACCAGGGAGGAAATTAACCTCAAAAGTGCCAAGGAAATTGATTACACTAATCTGCGGGATTTATTAGCGCAAGAAAAATGGCAAGAAGCGGATCAAGAAACGGCTAATCTATTCTTAAAAGTTGCCGATCGAACTAAAGAAAAATATCTTAAGATAGAAGATATAGATAACTTTCCCTGTGAAGATTTAGCCACTATCAATCAACTCTGGTTACAATATAGTCAGGAAAAATTTGGTCTATCTGTTCAGAAAAGAATCTATCAAAGTTTGGGAGGAAGCGGCAATTATGATCAACAAAAATGGAACGCTTTCGGGTCAAAAGTCGGTTGGCGAGTTAATCACAAGTGGTTATACTACGATCAAATTACTTTCTCTCTCAAAGCACCCTCCGGACATCTACCCACCCTTGTGTGGGGTGTGGGTGGTGGGATAATTCTTTTTTCTCATCTCGAAACCTGTGCTATGGACAGAGTTTCTAGCAAGGGATAAATTGGCTTAAAAAGTTTTCTGGAGAATTAAACAATTTCTCCCTTCGCCAGTGCGGATATACTGTAAAGTATCAGTAAGAGAACGCATGAAAAGTAATCCTCGATCGCTTTCCATTTCCAAAGGTGCGAGGGGATGTTGTTGTAGAGAATCAAGTTTGGCTTGTAGATCAAAAGGTTGACCGTGATCCCATATTCTTATTTCTAGAGAATGGAACTTGAAAGTTAATTCTAGATCGATCGGTGTAGTCGGTGGTAAATGTTGGTGAGCGTAACGGACAGTATTAGTAAATCCTTCTGCTAAAGCCACCTTACACTGCCAAAGCACCGAGTCAGGTAAAAAAGAGCGGCCGTGAGATTCAAACCATTGTAGGACTGGGATTAAAGCTGCCAATTCCGTCCGGACTTGTAGATGGAATTGGAGGGGGAAAGAAGGGGAATTTAAGACTTCAGAAGGCACCACTGTTTTTTTGAAAGAGAATCAAAATTGTTTTAAAAATCAGTTGTAGATCGTAGCCTAAACTCCAATTTTCTTGATAGCGCAAATCTAGTTGAATTACCTCTTCAAAATTACGCACCTGAGAGCGACCATTCACCTGCCATTCTCCCGTCATACCGGGTTTTACATCTAAACGTTGCCATTGGGGAACATCGTAGCGTTCCACCTCATCGGGGGTGGGAGGACGAGTGCCAACAAGACTCATTTCACCGGTGATCACATTCCAAAACTGGGGCAATTCGTCTAAACTGGTACGACGTAAAAATTGTCCTACCCGGGTAATCCGGGGATCATTTTTATTTTTAAAAAAAGCTCCCTCCGCTTGATTGGGGATTTTATCCTTGAGTGCTTCGGCATTCACACACATGGAACGAAACTTAAAAATTTTAAATTGCCTTCCCAACCAACCGCAGCGGGTTTGACTGAAAAAAATCGGACCTGGACTGTCTAACTTAATAGCGATAGCAATCGGGACAAAAATAACCCCCGTGATTAATAAACCCACGATCCCACCAACAATGTCAAGACCGCGCTTTAACCAACTGCGAATCGAGGGATGGGTTTCTGGTAGATGGTTTTCAGGGGCAGTAAGACCGTTTTCTTGGGGTGCTAGGGGGGGGGTTTGGAAAGTGAATAATTGATCTAGTCCCGTAATCGATAAAACCCCCATCACCGGGGGATGGACGTTAGCCAGCACTAACTCGATATTTTCTGCCCTGGCCGCTTTGAGATTATGGACTAAAGCACCCACACCACTACTATCCATAAATTGAGTGGCATTCAGATCGAGAATGACTTTTCCCGGAGTGGGTGTTTGGGCGATGAGATGGTGAAAGATATCTTTGAACTGTACTGCTTCCAGGACAGTCAAGCGATCCGGCATCCGCAAAACCGGATACTCCATCGGGATGATCAGAAAACGTGTTTCAGGGATTTGGGAAGTCATCGACACAAAGAGGTGGTTTGATAGATGAGCAAGGTCTGATGACCTACCTAATGTTTACTACACTTTTCCCCAAATACCAATGGGTAATGTCACAGATTACCTGTAATTATCGGCTAACGAATCTCACCTAGGGGCGGACGGCCTTGGGTTTGGGCCTTCGCTTTGGCGGCACTCTTTCTCAGGGCATCTAAACGGGTCTCATAACGCTTACGCAGACGACGGTTAGGTGTTTGTTCAATTAGGGTTTTAAAGGCACTGCCTAGGCTCTTGTAGGCGTTGGGGAGAGAATAACCGAAACGGGTGGCTAGGGCGATCGCTTTTTCATCGGCTTCGATCGCTTCTTTGAGAATTTTATCACCGTTATTTTTGCGCCAGAGACGATAACCGGAAATCCCACATAGTCCCATCGCCAAAAGTAATAATAACCCGTCCTGTACCCATAATTCCCCCACTGCACCACCTAAGCCAATAGCGAGGGCGGCCATTTCCCAGCCTTCCCGGGGAATACTATCATTTTGAATCCTGGCCACTTCATGCCAAAAGAGTAAATTACGCTGATCTATGGCTAAATTTTCCCATTTTGCCAAATCTATCTGAATTTCTACCTCGTCTCTGCCAATTTCTTCACAACGGATCAGGGGGGGATTAATCTCTGTGGAACCTTCTACCGTTACCCAACTTTGTAATTCTGGCGGTAGTAGGGTTTTTAGGCGCCGAAGTTCGCTCATTTCGGCTCGTGCAGAGGAGGCCGCATAAGATGTCATAGATTTTTTACCTATTCTCTACCAATGACGATGATTTCTATTTTCGATCATAGCGGTCTTTTTTGTGATCTTGGCAGCTTTTGGCCCTAGAGAGCATTTTCAGTGATCAGTGGGGGAAGTGGGAAGTGGGGAGTGGGGAGTGGGGAATTATGAATTATGAAGTGGGGAAGTGGGGAGTGGGGAATTATGAAGTGGGGAAGTGGTGAGTGAG
>NZ_BDSM01000002.1:0-53095 GCF_003112475.1 Microcystis sp. 0824
TTGTTTTATGTCTCTTTTCAGGGAACTTGGACAATGAATTTTGGACAGTAAAAAGTTGTGATTAATTCGGTCAAAACACTTGGCAATATCGGCATCTAATACAAAGTAGCTACCTTGATTAATGGTGATGTATATCCTTGATATTGCGTCATGGGCAGACCTTCCCGGTCGGAAACCATAGCTGGTTCCTTCCATTTTTGATTCCCATTCTGGTTCAAGTGCCGATTTAATCAATGCTTGTCTAGCTCTGTCTTTGATGGTTGGTATTCCTAATGGACGTTTTTCATCCCTACCGGGTTTAGGAATCCATACCCTTCTTAACGGTTTTGCTTTCAGTGTTCCCTTGATTTCTTCGGTTAGATTTAGCCTTTGTTCTGGAGATACTGCTATCATTCCATCGACTCCTGCTGTTTTCTTTCCTTGATTATCTTGGGTTACTTTGCGAACTGCTAATAGACGAGCGTAATACGATTTCACCAATAGACGTTGCAACCTTCTAACCTTTGCATCCTGTCCCGATTTAGCCGCTTGGTATATCCTCTTTTGGAGCTTGAAAACATATCTTTGGATTTTACCCCAGTTGATAGCTTTCCATACATTCGTAGTCTTAGTGGTTTCCGGTTTCCCGAACCCTTTACCTTCTCTCGATTTCGTCATATAGACTCCTACTAGACTCTATCCTTACAATCAAACCGTAACCTGTTAGCGTATCTTGACTATTAACGTCAAGCGTTGGCTTTTGGTTACATCTCACACCCTTTAAGGCTTGCGCTTACACTTATCACTACTGGGTATTTCGACCTGTACCCAGAGCCTAAAAGGGCTTATCACGTTCCGTTTATATGGGCATTCCATCTATAGATTTGTCCTCTCCACCGGGGTACTTTTAAAGGTCTGTGTGAGTGATTTATGGAGTTCCTTACTTTTCCCTTTGTTCTTTTGAACGCAGTGTGTAAACCTATTTCACTACTTAGCTTTTACGATGGTTCAGGTCAGACATTCGGTTCACACCTAATCATGGATGGTTGGCAGTGGTCTCGGTTCTGGTGTTAGGTTACACCTCGGAGCCTTCCGTTCCCCGCTTCAGTCCCAGAGTTGTGATTTCTGAATCTGGGGGTGGCTATCGCCGTTACTCTCACCTTGTAAAGATTTATTACAAGTGTATTGACCTTGAGTCCCCTTGCCTTATTTGGTATCGGGTGATACTAAACGTTGGGACATATAAACAGTTATAAGGTTGGTCAGGGTTGACCTCTTAGATTCAGTCGGGGGACTGAAGACCTTACTAGGCGGTTATTTCAGGCATTTCAGCCCTATTTCATGCCTAAACGTTTCGCACCCATAACTATAGCTATAGTTAATTATTGGTTGCAGCTATTCTCTCATCTCCACCAGCAAGTCTGAGCGCTGATAACTGAACTGATGCTTGAAACTAATTACGGCTTGATTGTCGATAAAATGAGGATTACCGAGGGGATCGATGGCACTGAAAGCGTAAAAATAACGGCGTGCTAGGGGCGGAAAATCGCTAAAATCGAAGATTGTGTCACCTTGGGCCACATCTGCCCAAAAATTTCGTAATTTCGGGGCTAATTCCTCCGCTAGACTCATGGGAAGATTGAGGGGATGGCAGGTTAACAAACGCATCATAAAAGGATAAGAGCGATCGCCTAACCATTGCCGAGAAATAGCGGGTAAATTCTCCCATCCGGGTATATTTTGCAGATGAAAGGATTCTATGGCTAATTCTCCCGTGTTTTCGCAATATTCTAGCACCCGGTAGGGATGGGGATAACTGACGAGGGAACCGGTGGTAATTTCATAGATACCTCTACTAAAAGCCAGATCCTGCACGTGGAGATGGCCAGTAATCAACAATTTTACGCCGTTTTCCTCTAGTATATCGAGCAGTTCTCCCGCATTAGCCAACATATAGCGTTTACCTAATTCATGATTGCTTTGTCCGGGTAAATGCTCGATAACGTTATGATGGATCATCACCATCACTAGATCGTTTTTTAGCGATGGTAAAGTCTGTTTTAACCAATGCAATTGTTCTGCATCTAAACTACCAATTTGTTTACCTTGCTCATCAAATTGATTAGAATTAAGACCGATTAATTGCACTCCGGGTAAAATTTCTTTTTGATAGTATATTTGTTCGGAATGGCTGTAGCCAAATTGTTGATAATAAAAGGGAAAATCTGCTAAACCGATCTGGTTTTCTGTTGCGGTTAAACTCAAAACATCATGATTACCCGGCACCACATAGACGGGAAAGGGTAAAGTGGCTAAACAATCGGCTAACCAACGATGATTTTCTGGTTCACCATCTTGGGTTAAATCGCCAGCAATCAGCAGAAAATCGAGGTTAAGGGTGATGAGATGGTCTAAAACAATTTGTAAAGCGGGAATACTCACTTCCACCAGATGAAAGCGATTAGAATGGTTCAAAATCGTTGTGGGTAAAGCGATATGAGGATCGCTGAGAATGGCGAAACGGAAATTCATCGCATTCAATTGGGCTAAATATCGGTAAACTAGATTGACCGAGGAGAAATGAGGAGAAAATATCTTTGGCTAAAGTTCGCGTTCGTCAGCACGTCAATCCCTTAAGTCATAAATATCGCCATCCGATCGCTCCCCCCGATTGGGATCAAGTTTATCAGGATATGACACTACCTCTCCATCTTGACATTGGTTGTGCGCGGGGTAAATTTTTGTTACAAATGGCCCAAGTATATCCAGAAATTAATTTTTTGGGGATTGAAATTCGTCAACCTTTGGTAATTGAAGCCAATCAGGAACGGGAAAGGTTAGGATTAAGTAATCTCGCTTTTGTTTTTGGCAATATGAATGTTGCCCCAGAAATTTTACTGCAATCTTTGCCCGCAGATAAGTTATTTTGGGTGTCGATTCAATTTCCCGATCCTTGGTTTAAACAGCGTCACAGTAAGCGTCGGGTTGTGCAGCCGGAATTAGTCATAGCTTTGGCTAAGTATATGGTAGCTGGAGGCTGGGTTTTTTTACAGTCGGATGTGGAATCGATCGCCCTGGAAATGACGGAGAGATTTCAAGCACATCCCGATTTTGTTCGGCAACATGAAACCCCCTGGTTAGAGGAAAATATTTTCCCCGTACCGACGGAAAGGGAAAAGTCCACTTATAATAAGGGTCAACCGGTTTATCGCTCGCTTTTTCGAGTTCGGTAGCTTTAGTTAAAATATCTTGGCACTGTCTCAAATCATGGTTATAAATCTTGACTCACCCCTAATACTTGAGGAGAATAATCGCCCCCCTGTCTCTCAATTGCTGGAATTTCTCTTAACCAAAGAAAAAAACAAGAAAAAAACTAAAGAAAATCTTACTTTTGAGGCTTTGGTCGGTACTTGGCGATTATACTTGATCACAGGAACTCAAAAAGCGAAAAAGAGAGCGGGAATTGTTTTGGGTAAGGGGCGCTATCTACCATCCTGGTTAAAAATTACCATCTCTTACCAAAGAAATGAGAGCTTAGAACTGGGAGAATTTATCTCTGGAACCGTCAGCAATCAGATATTTTTAGGGGCAGTAAAACTATCTGTAAGCGGTCCGGTTAAGTTTTTTCCTAAAACCCGTCTTCTTGCCTTTGATTTCACCAGGCTCAACCTAACCCTATTTAATCGCTCTCTCTATTCAGGTTTTATTAGAAATGGCCAGGTAAGCGAAGCTAATTTTTATCAGGAAAATATCAAAAAACAGGCATTTTTTGCCTATTTTCTGATCACAGAAACAATGATAGCAGCCCGGGGACGAGGGGGAGGATTAGCCCTTTGGGTAAAAGAGATAAGTGAGACAAAACTAGCTGAAAAATAATTTATTAGAGGAGAAATAGATGGGATATTCTATCGATGTAGATGGGACAAATTTTGACAGTGAAGTGATCGAGAAATCCTATCTAAATACGGTGATTTTAGACTTTTATGCCCTGTGGTGTGGACCCTGTAAATTGGTAAAACCGATGCTAGAAAAACTAGCAAGTGAATATAATTTTATCTTGGCCAAAATAGATATAGATAAAAATCCCGAATTAGCCGAACAATACGATGTAGAAGGAGTTCCCGATGTGCGAATTGTCAGCAAGGGAGAAGTGTTACCCTGTTTTGTCGGTGCTTTGCCAGAAGAACAAATTAGAGACTTATTTTCCCGTCTCGATTTACAATCGGAATTAGAAACAGGATTAGCAGAAATCAAAGAAGCAATTGCCCTCGATAATTTGCCCGCAGCTAAACAATTATTTGATCGTCTTTTCCCTAAATATCCCAACGAACCGCGATTAATTATTATGGCGGTCAAATTTCTCATGCGTCTAGAAAAATGGTCAGATGCCTATCGATTAATTAGTGCTATTAAAGAGGAAAATCCTGTTATAAAAGGTTGGAAAACTCTCCTAGAATTTCAACAGTTAAAACCAGAAAATAATCCCCTCGATCTGATATTTTTTACTGGGATTAATTTCGCCTTAAAAGAAGATTATGCTGCCGCTTTAGATAAACTGATCAGCCTGGTGGAAGAAAGTAGAAAATATCGTCAGGATGGGGCAAGAAAAGCCATGTTAGCGATATTTCAGATTTTGGGAGTTAGTCATCCCCTCACCCAAGAATACCAAGCAAAGTTAACATTTCTGCTCTACTAGGTAGGGTTTGCGGCAAAAAGTTTGTTGGTGGGGTTAGGAGTCGGTCAAAACTAAAGCAATTCCCCTAGAAATTTCAACAAATCTATTCCTGGAATTTCTGTTGACAACCCCCAGGGAATTGCTAGAAACAAGACAGTTTATTTGTGGCGAATCATTTCATAGAGGGCAACGTATTCTTCCCCGGGGCCATTCCAAGAGTAATCGCATTCCATGCCTTGAATCGCTAATTTTTGGAATTCTTCTGGCTGAGTGTACCACAATTCCAATGCCCGGGACATGGCTGATTCGAGGGCATTATTATCGGGATCAAAAAAGACAAAACCATTGCGTTCTTCCGGTTTGTGATAGGTATCATAATCCCGATCAAAAACCGTATTAACTAAACCACCAACTCCCCGGACAATGGGAACAGTTCCGTATTTTAAGCTGATTACTTGTGTCAGTCCGCAGGGTTCAAAATTACTGGGAACCACAATCATATCAGCACCCGCATAAATGAGGTGAGATAATTCCTCATTAAAGCCCAATTCAATATGAACATCAGGGTTATTATTGAGGTGATTTTTCTCGTGCCAGAACCAGTTATTAATTAACGATTCGGTGGCGGAACCTAAGAGGACAAATTGCGCCCCGCGAGCTAAGGCATAATACATGGCATGGTGAACTAAATGTACGCCTTTTTGGTCATCTAAACGACCGACATAACAAATTAAGGGCTTTTCTGCCTCATCTCTTAACCAGAGTCTTTCTCGCAGTGCCTTCTTATTGCGTGCCTTCTCGGAGAAGCTATCAACACCGTAGGGTGCAGGAATAAATTTATCCACTTCTGGGTTCCAGATATTGTAATCTAAACCGTTGAGAATGCCAGTAAATTTGTGTTGATGCTGGTGAATTGTATGGCCCAAACCATAACTAACATCGGTGTGGTGTGCTTCCCAAGCATGGTGGGGCGAGACGGTATTGAAATAGTTGGAAAAGACGATGCCACCTTTCATAAAATTAATCACAAAAGGATTGAAATTATCACGCATTCGGGCATAGCTAAAGTAGTAAGGATCGTTATTTAATCCTGTTGCCCAGAGAATTTCTGCACCTCCAAATCCTTGGTGTTTAAAGTTATGGATGGTGTAAAGAACGCGCTGATTGCCCATACCATGATATTTATAAACTTCAAAAAGTAAGGGCGGAATTAAACCAGTTTGCCAGTCGTGACAATGAATTATATCGGGACGTTTGTTACTTCTGAGCAAAAATTCTAAAGCGGCTTTGCAGAAGAAAGCAAAACGCATATTATCGTCTTTACAGCCGTAGTAAGTACCGCGATTAAAGAAATTATCCCCCGAATTGGGTTGAATAAAGAAACACAAGCGCCCGTGTACCCAACCACAAAAAACGTTACAGTGAATTGCCCCACCGTACCAAGGCACCCACAGGTCCCGATAAGCCTCGTGTAAGCCCCAAATTTGGTCGTAGCGCATACAATCATACATGGGTAGGATTAGCTCCACGCAATGACCGCGAATTTCTAATTCTCGACTCAATCCATATACCACATCCCCCAATCCCCCAGCTTTAATCACCGGGGCGCACTCAGAGGCAACCTGAACTATATACATATATCAATAACTCCCTCGATTAATCTACAGGTCAGCTAGAAGCAATTTTTACAAAAGTATACAGTCTTCTGTGATTAAATTGGTCGGTCGAATTAGTTGCGGGTTGGGGAAGTGGGAATTATGAATTATGAATTATGAATTGGGGAGTGGGGTGTTGGGGTGTTGGGGTAGTGGGGTGTTGGGGAGAACAAAGCTGCCTTTTGCCTTTTGCCTTTTGCCTTTTGCCTTTTGCCTTTTGCCTTTTGCCTCCTAAAGATTAACAGCGTTTTAACTGTCCTAGGAGCAAAATCACCTCATCGATGCCGTTTCTGAGGGTAGTGGCGGGTTTATCGCTGTTATTGACGGTTATGCTAAAGATTAGGGGTTGATTGTCGGCGGTTTCTAGATAACCAGCGAGGGCGATAACTCCGGTTAATGTCCCGGTTTTTGCCTGTAATCGTCCTTCTAGGGGAGTCTGGCGAAATCTATTGGTTAAAGTGCCATCAATGCCGCCAATGGCTAAAGAACGACGATAATCAGGATTTTCTGCCATTAGTTGTAATATTTCGCCTAAAGTCTTGGGTTTAATCAGATTTTGTCTTGATAGCCCCGAACCATCGCCGATTTTATAACTATCACTGTTAATTCCCAGTTTTGTTAAAATTTCTTGCAATCCCGACACACCGCCGAGCATTTGTAGTAGGGTTTCGGCTAGTAAATTATCGCTATTTTTATTGACTTTTTCCACCAAATATGCTAGGGGTTCTGATTCTAAATGGGTGATTTCATCGCCGCGAATTTCTGAGCTAATTTCGGCGGTTTTAACGGTAATTCCCGCTTTTTCAAGGATATTACGCCAGCGATCGAGGAAATACTCCGAGGGTTGGGGAATAGCTAAATTAAAATCATCTTGACTATCAATAGCCAGAGAACCAGTGATAATCAGGCGATTATTGGCTAAATTGCCCTTAATTGCCAGAGTATTCGGGCTTCCTTGCGCTGCCGTGCTGGTTTGATTCTCAATTAGCCATTGTTTAGCGGCAATGGGATCGGACCATTGTAAATCTAAGTTTTGCCCCAATTGTCGCGGTAAAAGCCTTAAATTGACGGAATTTTCGTTTAAAACCAAGCTAGAAGCACTAACTCCATAGTCAAAAAAGACATCTTCCCATTCCCAAGTTTTTTGACTATCGGAGACGACAAAAGGACTAGCAACGACAATTAAGCGATAAATTGAGTTAATTCCCCTTGCTTTTAACTTTTCTGCTAATTTTTCTAACTTTTCTGTGGTTATGGTTGCATCTCCCCTGCCGACTAAGGTTAAAGTCTCTAAATCGGGGGGGTTGCCTTGGGCTAAAATGGGGGTTTTCAGACGATAATCGCGGTTAAATTTGCTAAAAGCGGCGGCAGTGGTTAATAATTTCGCAGTAGAAGCGGGAGTAAAAAAGTTATTTTCGTGGAGACTATAGAGATTTTCCTGAGAATTGAGGGATTTTACTAAAATTCCCCAATAAGCGCCTTGATAATCGGGGCGGGCCAAAATGCGATCGATCTCGGTGGCTAAGTCTGCTGGACAGATAAACTGGGAAGGGGGGGAATTGTCTTGACTGATGGGGTTTGCGAGGGTGAGGGGATGGTTTACCCAGAGAAATAGGGAACAAGTCCCCAAGAGAAAAGATAATTTTGATCGGCGTGTTAGCATAGAATTAAATCTTGGCAGTAGTCAAATTGGCTCTAATTTAGCAGCATTAGTGACTATATTGTGCTAGTTACTCGATAGATTCGGTTAGGGATTGATCCGAGATATTCGCTCTCCTTTTTGCCCTGAAAGTTTTTTGATTCCGTCAAATTTCTATTTATTTGCGAGGATATTTTTATGAGTTATGATTTTGATCTATTCGTGATTGGTGGTGGTTCTGGGGGTATTGCCACCGCTAGACGGGCTGCCGAATACGGGGCAAAAGTGGGATTGGCAGAATACGATCGTTTAGGAGGAACCTGTGTTAATCGCGGTTGTATTCCTAAAAAATTAATGGTTTATTCTAGTCGTTTTCCCCAACTATTTAAGGATGCGGAAGGTTACGGTTGGAGTCCGGTAGAGAGTCAGTTAAATTGGCAAAAATTAATTAGCGCGCTTAATCAGGAAACTATCCGTTTAAATGGCATTTATCAAAAGATGCTCGATAATTCTCAAGTGACGCTTTTTCCTAATTATGCCAAGTTTATTGATACCCATACCCTAGAGGTGGGAGATCAGAAAATTACTGCCGATAAAATTTTAATTGCCGTGGGGGGACATCCCGTTAAACCTGATATTCCGGGGATCGAACATACAGTAGTTTCTGATGCCATGTTTCAACTGCCAGAACAACCAAAAAGAATTATAGTTTTAGGGGCGGGATATATTGGGGTAGAATTTGCCGGTATTATGCACGGATTAGGGACAGAAGTGGTGCAGTTAATCCGTAGAGACAAGATTTTAAGAGGGTTTGATGAGGATATCCGCGATGAGATTCAAGCGGAAATGATCCGTCAGGGAATTAAAATTATGCCCGAAACTTTCCCCACTTCGATCGAGAAAACTGCTGAGGGTTTAAAAGTACATATTCAGGGTCAAGAAACCTCAGAAATCTTATTTGTTGATGCCCTAGGATTAGCCGCTACTGGCAGAATTCCTAAGCTGGAAAAATTAGGCTTAGAGAATGTCAATGTCGAGGTAAAAAATCGGGCAATTGTCGTCAACGAGTATAGCCAAACCAGTGAAGATAATATCTATGCCGTGGGCGATTGCACCGATAAAATTAATTTAACTCCCGTGGCGATTAATGAGGGACGAGCTTTTGCCGATACAGTCTTCGGTAATAAACCCCGGTTAATGAGTTATGAAAATGTTCCTTCGGCAGTATTTTCTACTCCTGAAGCGGCGACGGTGGGATTAACAGAATTGCAAGCAAAAAAACAATATGGTGACACGGTAATTAAAGTTTATCGGTCTAAATTCCGCCCTGGTTACAATGTTTTACCAGACCGAGAGGACAAAACTTTGATGAAATTAGTTGTCCATCAGGAAAGTGGTAAAATTCTCGGAGCGCACATGGTGGGAGATCACGCCGCCGAAATTATTCAAGGAGTAGCCATTGCCGTAAAAATGGGCGCAACAAAAGCCGATTTTGATGCCACTGTCGGCATTCATCCCAGTGCTGCCGAGGAATTTGTCACCATGCGTTAATCAGCAATTTTAGGTGTGTTAAACCAACCTAACACACCAGAGAAAATTAAACTTTTGGGCTATTGACAATTGAGCCATTTTGTGATGTTTTTTCGGTTAATTTTTGAGCGAGATTTAAGATATCAGAGGGGAGCATAATCACGGTACTGGTGTTATTTTCCGCTCCAATTTCCGTTAACATTTGTAGGCGGCGTAATTCCAAGGCGGCGGGGTTTTCCATGATTAATTGGGAAGCTTCCGCTAATTTTAAGGAGGCTTCCTGTTCTGCGGCAGCTTTAATCAAACGGGCCCGTTTTTCTCGCAATGCTTCCGCTTCCTTGGCCATGGCCCGCTGCATACCGGTGGGAATTTCCACATCTTTCATCTCCACCCGTTCGATATCAATGCCCCAGGGTTCGCTAATTTCATCGACAATTTGTTGGACCGCTTGATTGATTTTGTCCCGTTTTTGCAAGACATCATCGAGATGATTTTGACCGACGACATTTCTTAAAGTGGTCATGGCCGCTTGATAAACGGCCGCGGGGTAGGATTCGACTTTATTAATCGCTTTGCTAGGGTCGATAATACGATAGTAGAGAACCGCATTAACCTTAATTGTGACATTATCGGCGGTGACAGTTTCTTGCGGGGCGATATCGACGGTTTTAGTGCGAATATCCAGCTGCATTTTTTGGTCAACTAGGGGAATGATCCAGTACAGTCCGGGACCTTTGGTGTCTTGATAACGCCCTAGGCGAAAGATAACACCACGCTGGTATTCTCGATCGATTTTAAAGCCATTTAATCCCAGAATGCCCGCTATAAACAGCAAGGGTGCTAAAAATTCCATATTAATTACCAGTTATCGGGTTCAAGTTAATCGGTGTGCGGTGACATCTCAATTGCCATCTCCTCGCTCCTGACCACTAATACATTCATTCTAGACAGTAACCGGGCTGTCGGGGAAACTCATAACGAAATATTACAATTTTTAGGAATTGCCTAACCGGCAGGGATGACTCGACTTCCAGACCCCGACCTGAGATAAACTACAGAATGTTATCAGAATTTACCTTGATATTATGAGCGTAGTTAGCCAAGTCATCCTCAAAGCCGACGACGAACTTCGTTATCCTAGTAGTGGTGAACTACAGGGTATCGGGCAATTTTTAAAAACCGGTGAGCAGAGAATTCGCATTGCCGAGACTCTCGCTGAAAATGAGAAAAAAATCGTCGATCAGGCTCAAAAACAACTGTTCAAGAAACGTCCCGATTATAGAGCGCCGGGGGGTAATGCCTACGGTCAGCGTCAATATAATCAATGCTTGCGCGATTATGGTTGGTATCTGCGTCTAGTTACCTATGGGGTATTAGCCGGAGATAAAGGACCGATCGAACAAACCGGCCTGATCGGGGTCAAAGAGATGTATAACTCTCTTAATGTTCCCGTCCCCGGCATGGTGGAGGCGATTCGTTGTCTCAAAGAGGCCGCTTTAGCTCTTTTGACTCAAGAGGATGCTGTGGCAGCAGCCCCCTACTTCGACTTTATCATCCAGTATATGTCCTAAGCGATCGGGACAATCCCAGAGGCCTGAAGTCTGAAAAGGGGCAATTTTCGTCTCTTTCAGAGTTCAGGCTTAACTTTTTTCAATGATAACAAGGGCCGAATCTAAAACCTAATTGATTAAGCTAAAAGCTTTGATGTACTTAGTTTCTAACCTTTTTTTAGGTAGGAGAATTGCCAGATTCTGTTTTGTGCCTCTTGCCTTTTGCCTTTTGCCTCTTGCCTTCAGAAGCTGATAACTGATTATGTTTTGGCGAATTATACTACTTACTTTTCTGATTCCATCGGTCTATGGGGTGTTTGGCTGGTCGATCGCCCATGAGCGTTTATCATGGAGTGATTGGTTACTTGCCCGTGGTGATGAGATGAATTGGACTCTCACTAGCGAATGGCTAGAAATGATCATCTATATCCTAGCGGTGGGGGTTATCCTCTCAATTGCCCTAGGATTAACTTTGTTTAGTCACTTAATGCCGCTATTTTTCCGCAGTTGGTTTAAAAACGATATTAGCGCTGTATTATCAATTCTCGGCTGGTCTTTGGCGGTAGTCTTTATCTTCCACAAGTGGGCGGTATTTAGTCGAGTGTTAATCCTATTAGCTGCTACTATCCTCGGTCGTCTAGAACTTCAGGAAGCGGGTTACAATAGGTGGCAAGTTTTCCTGATGATCACCATCCTCTGCTTAGGTAGTTTTGGCTTGGGAATTTGGGCTTATAATCTTTGGGGTCAAGAATTTCATCGAGTGACTACTGATTAATCTTATCTGGTGCGTTACGGCCGATTACTAATTTTGGTTTTTCATTACAAGGTTATCGCCGCAAACACGCACCCTACAAAATTGCTTATCTCTAATTGTTAAAAAGTATGCCCAAAAAAAATAACGATACCCTCAAACGAGTCTTAATTGTTTCCTCTGGTTTAGTATTTCTGGCTTTAATGGTGGTGCCAACTTTAGGCTTATTGAAAAATAATAATTCTAATTCCCCCCAAGGCAGTCAACCAGGACAAGAGGCAACTATTCCCCCCGAAAAATTAGAAGAAATGGTCAAAGGTTACGAGAAAATTCTCGAACGCGAACCGGATAACCCCACTGCTTTACAAGGACTGGCACAAGCTCGCTTACAGTTAAAAGATTTTATCGGAGCCAGAGAACCTTTAGAAAAGTTATATCAAAAATATCCCGACAATCTGGAAGTTATGCTAGTTCTTTATGGAACAAGATTACAAACTCAAGATTTTTCTGGAGCAAAAAGTCTCCTAGAAAAATTAGTCAAAAACTATCCCCAAGAACCGAAGTTTAAGGAGGAATTAACTCGCTTAAATCAAGCGATCGCGGCAGCTTCCCAACAGCAACCCCCAGAACCTAAAAAGTAATGAAAAAAGAATTAATTATCGAAGCTGGGCGAAGTGAAAGACAATATCGAGCATTTTTTATTTCTTGACTTGTTGCGATTATCGGCATTTTGGGCATCACTGCGGCCATTCTTCGGTAAATTAGCCCTTTTACCTGGTCATGGCGCTGCCCCCTAGACAACTAGAAAGAAACTTTGCCAATATCATCTAACCCTGACATTAGCTAACTTTGTTAGATAAGAACTTTTTTAAGAATAGAGTTCTTGCATAATTAATTTTTGAGAGTGCAAAAATGAGAAAAATAGACATAAAATTGCATAAAAGCCCTAAATAGAGCATTTAATTGATTAATGCTCATTCTTAATTCTCCTGACTCCTGAATACTGGCTCGGAGACTCCTCACCTAAGGTCAGATTTTTGATTTTTGCAAGAGGTCTAATTATGATCGGCCTATAATAATAATTGTAGTCACCCCGATCCTTTAGGGATAATTCTTGGTTTAGGGTTGATGTCCTTCAGCGCAAGCGAGATTGGTTATGAAAATTAGCGAACTAGAAAACTACTTGGCTCAGATTAAGTCAGAGATTGGTGACATTGATATCGTCTACCAATGTCGCAACCAGCACTATAGTTGGTTGGACAAAATTAGAAGTCATCAACTGAAAGTGTTAAAAAATACCTCTGACACTAAATTATTGATTTCTCTGTGATAGCCATTTTCTCTTGCTAGATGCCGGCAAGGTAATCCAGTCTGTCTAATCTGCTTAACAGTTTATCTTTTCTTCACTGTCGATAGGTTCTTAAACCAGCCGCGTCGCCAAAAGAAAATGATTAAACTGAAAGCAACCGTTAGCATCAACACCCAGACGAATACATAGCCCCAATACCATTCTAATTCGGGCATATTATAAGGGGATTTATCAGTATTAAAGTTCATGCCATAAATACCGACAATGAAGGTGAGCGGGATAAAAATCGTCGAGATTACCGTTAAAGTTTTCATAATCTCGTTCATTTTATTACTCACGGAAGATAGGTAAAAATCCATTAAACCATTGGCAAATTCCCGGTAATTTTCGATAACATCGAGGATTTGTACCACATGGTCATAACAGTCTCTTAGATAGGGTTTAATGGTTGTATCGATGACAATATACTCATCGCGTAAAAGAGCATTGAGGGTGTCTCTTTGCGGCCAAATTGCTCGTCGCAGGGAGAGTAATTCCTGACGTATTTGGTAAATTTTTGATAAAGTCTGTTCCGTGGGACTAGCTAAAATTTCGTTTTCTAACTCCTCGATTCTTTCTCCGTAGGACTCTAAAACAGGAAAATAACCGTCAATAATGGCATCCCAAATCGAGTAGGCTAAATAACCCGATTTTTGCTGCCGGATGGAACCTTTATTTAAACGGATTCTTTCCCTGACTCCTTCCAAAGAATCGTATTGTCCTTCTTCCTGCACAGTTAAAATATAATTCTTCCCGACTACTAAACTGATTTGTTCTAACAAAAAACCCTGATGATCGATCAGGATGGCCATTGGCACTATAATTAAAAGATAATTCTCGCATTCTTCCACTTTTGGTCTTTGGGGAATACTGACTATATCCTCAAGAGTTAAGGGATGTAAATGAAAAATTTCTCCCAACTCTTGCAGTTTATCTTCATTACCCAAACCGACGATATCAACCCAAGAGATGGAATCATCGGATAAATATTTAAGACAGTCTTGAGGTAAAAGATTATTAACTATAGTGGCTTTTTGAGAATTATAATTAATTAAAAATATCTCGGTAGCAACGGCATTTTCATCGATGGTGATTAACCCCGGCATCGTCCCCGGTTGGTTATAGTGATAATCATAAAGGTGGGGTTTTGTCCTGGAGGATTTTCGCCCTTTTTTATACCTAGTTAATCTTTTGTTATTGCTCATAGTTGAGATCGATCGCTGTTTGCCTTTTTCTTAGCATTGATCGCTCAAACATTCCTCAATTTTTAGCTAACTTTAAGATTGTCCGAGACTCTTAAAAAACGAAGATTAAACGTAAATGCCAATTATTAGCCGTTTCCCTCTCGATTTCGATGCGACGGATAAACTCGCGAAAATAAAAACGGCGCTCGATTTCCGATAAATCTCGCCAAAATTGCGGAAAAGCAACGGCACGAGCGATAATAGTCAGGTTATCCGGGGGTAATTGGTCTAAACGTCCTTGAATCTGCGCGATCTCGTTTTTCAGTTTATAGGCCCGTAGATTAGCCGTTTCTTGATCTAAAATTCCCGCCGCTTCTAGGGAGGGCAATTGCGACAAAATATCGTTTTTTTGTCCTATTTCCTCGCTCATTCCCCGTTTGATCCCCTCTAAATCTGGTAAAGATATCTGAGCGATCGTCGGTGGTAGGTCTTGACAAATGCGCTCGATTGTGCTATCTAGAATTTTCTCATAAGCGATCGCCGAACATTTTTTTGTCCTGGGACATTGCAAAGGTCGCAAATAGAGGTATTCTAGGCCCTTTCCTCGCGCTGTCACTTTGGTAATCGTCATCCCCGATTGACATTGACTACAGACGACTAAACCCGCTAAGGAACGCGGGGCGCTGGCACTGCGGGGGGGTAATTTGCGATTATTTCTCAGGATGCGATCGATCTGGGCCGCTTCTTCCCGGGAGATAATCGGGGTGTGGGTATCGGGGATAATATCTTGACCGAGATAGCACAAATCGCCGCGATAAACGGGATTAGTCAGCCATTTATGGGCAGTAGCTACCGATATCTTCTTACCGTAGCGTTTTTCTAGATAGCGCACCGTGGAACGCAGGGAAGCGGAAATCAAAAAGCGATCAAAAAAGTCTTTGACTACTGGCGCGGTACTGCGATCGAGTATATAACGCTCCTTGCCACGACGATAACCGTAGGGTGCTTTTCCGGGGGGAGGCAAAGCTTGCAGACGATTATGAGCGTGGCCTGCTTTTAAACGATTACTTAGTTCGTTTTTTGATATTTCTTGCAGAATCTTGGCAAAATTCAGCTTATAATCTGGGTCTTCTAGGGCAATTATATCTATGTCGAGGGCTTCTAAGGATTGTAAAATTTTGCTAACTTCTGTGCCATTGTCTCCCAATTCTGCTAGACGACGCAGGATCAGCAGTCGGGGGGGAGTCTCTTGACAATCGCGGAGCAGTTGCTGCCGTTGTGAGCGATCGCCAAAATCCTGATACACTTGTTCGGGAGAATAGGTCGAAATCGAGGCATCGGGGGGACTATCAAGCAGGGGATTGGTATAGGTGTAGGCGATAATTTTCATGTTTTGCCGAAATCCTAGTATAGATAAGCTGTAGTGCTGAAAAAATGACGCACCCCACCGCTACAAGAACAGCCTACAATATTTAGACTAAATCCAGTTATTAAAGACTGATTATTTATACAACCCCGTAGAAATGTTAGATTTTAGGGGTGGTGATAATTTATCTATCTATCCCTCCCATTGATCGATCTAGGAGATAAGCAATGAAAATGAAAGTTATCGTTCACGAGGCGGAGGAAGGTGGCTTCTGGGGGGAAGTCCAGGCGCTCCCCGGCTGTGCCACCCAAGCAGAAACTTTCGAGGAACTACTAGAGAATTTACACGAGGCGATCGAAGGTTGTCTATCCATAGATGTGGAATCCTTGCCGACCGATCCGAAAACTCGGATTCTAGAGATAGCGATATGAAATCGATTTCTGGGAAAAAGTTCGCCAAAATTTTAGAGCGTCACGGATGGGAATTATTGAGAATTCAAGGTAGCCATCACATTTACTGTATTACTCGTTCAGACTGTCTATGAACCATCGTCAACAATTAATTCAAGAACTCGAACAAGCACCTGATGATCTAATAGAAACCGTGTTAGATTTTTTACATCGAGTTCAGGCAACAGGCAACAGTCATCCTCTAGCCAATTTTTCAGGCATTTTAAGCGATTCAGAGGCACAAGAACTGCAACAAGCCATTAAAACAGAATGTCGTCAGGTAGATGTCAATGAGTGGTGAAATGGATTGCTGCTCAATGTATAGAAAATAATTGGGTATTGGTGACAGATGATACTGATTTTAATTATGTAGATGGACTGATTTTAGAACGTTGGTAAGGAACGCATCACCTACAAAAACAGCCTACAATATTACTAGGCGATCAAATATTCCTGGAAATTCAGATGAGTCAATCCCCCGTCACCGATTCCCTAGAAATTATCCTGACAAATATCACGGAAAAATTAGACTCTTTACAGAAAGATTTCACCGATCTAAAAGTAGATATGGCCGAGGTGAAAACCGAACTCAAAAGTATTGATAGGCGATTGGAAAAAGTAGAGGGAACACAGAACGCTTTAATTCAGGATGTATCGGACCTTAAGGGAGCAAAATCGTTGATTATTCCCGTGGTAGTGGCAGTATTAACCAGTATTCTGACTCTGCTGGTGCGATCGATCCCTAATCCTTAAAAGCTTCCCCGTTTGTATAGTAAATTCGTAGGTCGGGTTGAGGCAACGAAACCCGACCTATATCCTCGGTGGTTAGGTTGAACAGAGTGAAACCCAACCTACAGCAAATTATCCCTCGTTCCGACGACCTTTAACCCCCAGTAAACCCAATCCGAACAGGGACAACGCCGCGATCGCACCAGGTTCGGGAGTGGCGACCGAGGGGGGTATGTCGGCTGTGTTGATCTGGAAACTGGGGGCCATGGAACCAGACGTGAAAGTAGCGCCACCGTTAGTACTAAATCTCTGCAATCCCGTTTCTCCTGTTCCGGATACTACTGGCATTGACGATAGCGTCGCGATTTCCGTCGGGGTTATACTCGGCTGATTGACGCGCCAGCTGAAAGATCCACTGGTAGTGGTAACGTATAACCAGTATTTAGTACTGGCGTTAAACGTGAAGGGGCTAGTGGGAGTGAAGGTGTAGCCAAAGTTTCCCGTTCCTTGAGGGGTGGGATTGGTGAAACTGGCGAGGACGGTACTGCCCGGATTGTCTGTTCCGTTATCTTGGCGAATCTGGACGAGGGGATTGTCTCCGGTTTCGTAGTCCCCGAGTCGCAGGATCACGTTGCCGAGGCTGTAATTGTTACCCGCGGGCAGGATAAAGGGGATCGCTACTACTATGTTGCTACTGCTGATCCCAGACGGAATATTATCATTGGTTTGCGGGAGATTCCCGATGATAACCGCCGCGCGGACAGGGTTTACCCCCCCATTAGTACAAAAGAACTACCAATGCCCGCCAACACCAAAGACATAGGTAAGGTTTTCATGATCTCTAAAAAAGTTCAGAAAGATTGCCTTAATTCTATAGCAGCTGTCTCTTCTGTTCAATCATTGATTAGATTTTGTCATCATTTACCGTCTGGTATGATATTTAATTCTATAGGGTGTTGACAAAACGGCTAGAAAGTGGTAAGCAACATCGGGCAGTTTCTGGTCGTGCCAAGTGCGATTCCTTTAGGGAGAGGGTAATAGATCCTCGGTGGTTGGGTTTCACTCCGTATTAACCCGAAGTGATATTTTTTCATCAAAAAAAACTCGATCGCAATTAAGCGATCGAGTCAAGAAAAAACAGACTAATTATTAATAGTCGAAGTCACCACCGCCGGCGGGAGGAGCGGATTTTTCTTTTTCCGGTTTATCCACCACAATACACTCGGTAGTTAAAACCATACCGGCGATAGAAGCGGCATTTTGTAGGGCAGAACGAGTCACTTTAGCGGGGTCAACGATACCCGCCTCAAACATATCGGAGAACTCACCGGTAGCGGCATTATAACCGACATTAAAGGGCTTCTCTTTCACCCGTTCGGCAATAACTGCACCGTTTTGGCCGGCATTTTCAGCGATCCGTTTTAAGGGGGCAGCAATGGCGCGAGAAACGATTAAAGCACCGGTTAATTCTTCATGGTGTAGGGTTTCTTTGGCCCAGGTTTCCAATTGGGGAGCCAGGTGAGCTAAAGTAGTACCACCCCCGGGGACGATACCTTCTTCTACGGCTGCTTTAGTGGCGTTAATTGCGTCTTCTAGGCGCAATTTGCGGTCTTTCATTTCCGTTTCCGTAGCGGCACCGACTTTAATCACTGCCACACCGCCAGCTAATTTAGCCAGACGTTCTTGCAGTTTTTCTTTATCGTAGGAAGAATCGGTTTCCTCGATTTGACGGCGAATTTGCTCACAACGGGTTTTCACTGCCACATCGTTTCCTTCGGCCACGATGGTGGTGGTATCTTTGGTCATGGTGATACGGCGGGCCGTACCTAAGCTGTCAATTTTAGTGGTTTCCAGTTTTAAACCCGCATCTTCGCTGATTACTTGACCACCGGTTAAGACGGCGATATCTTCTAACATCGCCTTTCTGCGATCGCCAAATCCGGGAGCTTTCACCGCAGTGACGTTAAGAACACCGCGCAGACGGTTAACCACCAGGGTTGCCAAAGCTTCTTTTTCGATGTCTTCGGCGATAATTACTAGGGGTTTACCTTGACGGGCCACTTGTTCGAGAATGGGAACCAAATCCTGTACTAAACCGATTTTTTTGTCGGTAATCAGAATAGCGGGATCCTCAAAAACGCATTCCATGCGCTCGGTGTCGGTGACAAAGTAGGGAGAGATATAACCTTTGTCAAAACGCATCCCTTCGGTGATTTCTAGTTCGGTGGTCATCGATTTCCCTTCTTCTAGGGAAATTACGCCTTCTTTACCGACTTTATCCATGGCCGAGGCGATCATTTGACCGACTTCATCATCGTTACCGGCAGAGATAGCGCCCACTTGTGCGATCGCCTTAGAATCTTCTACGGGTTTCGCGTGTTTGGCGATTTGACTGACGAGGAAATCGGCAGCTTTATCGATACCTTTTTTCAGAGAAATCGGGTTAGCACCGGCGGCGACGTTGCGTAAACCTTCTTTAACGATAGCGTGGGCGAGAACGGTGGCGGTAGTTGTACCATCACCCGCTACATCGTTGGTTTTTGAGGCGGCTTGGCGAATTAAAGCCACACCGGTGTTCTCGATATGGTCTTCCAGTTCGATTTCTTTAGCGATGGTGATGCCATCATTGACGATTTGGGGTGCGCCAAATTTCTTTTCGAGGACGACGTTACGACCTTTGGGGCCAAGGGTGACGGCTACCGCTTCGGCCAGCAGATCCATGCCTTTTTCTAAGGCGCGACGAGCATCTTCGTTGTAGATAATAGATTTAGCCATAATGTATCGTTATTCGTGCAAAATAGGGGTTTTCAAGGGTAGATGATTAGGAAACGGCGGCGAGAATGTCTTTTTCGGAGAGGAGAACGAATTCTTCGCCACCAAGTTTGATATCGGTTCCGGCATATTTGGAGTAGAGAACTTTGTCACCCACACCTACTTCTACAGGGGTACGGCTACCGTCATCGTTGCGTTTGCCGGGGCCGACGGCCACGACTTCCCCGATTTGGGGTTTTTCTTTAGCGGCATCGGGAAGGAAAATACCACCGGCGGTTTTTTCTTCGCTGGGGCTAACTTTAACGAAAACTCGATCGCCTAGGGGTTTAACAGTTGTTACGTTGATGCTGACTGCAGCCATGGAATATCCTCCGTTTGTCTTGTATTTGGGTAAGTGTCTTTTCCAGATTAGCACTCTTACCTTCCGAGTGCTAATTTACCGAAATACGAGGCCCCCTGACAACTGCTCGATCGGTACGGGTTTCCGAACTATGGTGTTAAGCTAGGGTTTGCGGCAAAAAGTTTGTTGGTGGGGTTAGGAGCCGGGATTCAGGATTCAGGAGTCAGGAGTCGGTCGTCAGGAGAATTAAGAATGAGCATTAATCAATTAAATGCTCTATTTAGCGATTTTAGGCAATTTTATGCTTATTTTTCTCATTTTTGCCCTTTCAAAAATTAATTAGGGTTTGCTGAATAAATGTGAAATGTAGGCAAGGTAGCGGTTTTGTGGCTTTTCTCGCGAAACAGGTGCAAGATTTTGAGAGAATCGTGCTTCAAAACCTTGCGTCTTCATCGGCCCGCGTCCTGTAGGGGCGAAGCATTCGGGCAATAACCTATCGGTGAAACCGGAGATTTTCTATCCGAATGCTTCGCCCGTACTTTTTGCCGCAAACCCTACTTATGCAAGAACTCTAGTGTAAGCTGTTGTGCAAAAACAAAGGAGTTGAGCGGAAACACTCAACTCCTTTGTTTTTTATGCTTGATTCTATCTATAAAGTGTTATTGTGACTGCCAAAAACTTGCGCTTTTAGTGCATCAATTTCGGCTAATAACTCGCGACGATTTTCATCCTTGAGCAGATAGCGCCAGACAAACCAACCAGTGTAAACGATCCCAACTAATTGTAGGATAGGAGCAAGGAGGGGAATATCATCGATCGCATCTAAAACCGCTAGGGTAACTTTTACGGTGACAAAACTCGCTAAAATTGCCCCCAGAACGATTAAAGGTTTTTTGTATCCAGAGAAGAAACTACCGATATAATCGGGGACGTTAGCCAGATAGGACATCACCGAATCCCAAACGGGTTCTACATATTCAGACCAAATCTGTTCGGTGCTGCTGCTGGGTTTGCTCAGAGACCCGGGTGAATCCGTTCTAATCGGATTTTTGGTCTCGGTGGGTTGCATTGATTCCATATTAACTGATCCTCATCATAAAGGTTAGACAGTGCGCGAATACGACCAACGGGGGTCAATTTTAACAGACTTAATAGACTAACTCGCTGTTGCCCATATTATCGGACAATTTCGATAGTAGGCGGAAAGTTTCTCAACAACTATTAAGAATCAAGGATTTAGCTTCTCAATTTTATCGTCAGTCTGACCGCAATTCTCTATTTTAACAGCAGGTAGCGATCGGAGTTGAGGAATCAGGGGGTGTCAGTTATCAGTGAACAGTAATCAGTTATCAGTGGGGAGATAGGGAGTAAAAAGCCGGTGGGTTACGGCGAATACTCAATTTTTAGTGAGAGTATAACTTAATTTTCGCCTCACCCACCCTACAGATGATTACCTATTCCTCGATAAGTTGCATGAGTGCGGTGCGAGGATCGATGATTTTCTGACCTAAACCCGAAAATTTGACCGCTAGATTCATTTTTTTGCCGGTACCGAGGATATGGGTCACTTCTCCTTCTCCAAAAGTAGAGTGTAACACTCGATCGCCTACCTGCCATTTTCTTTGATCAGAGACAGTTTTTTCCATCGCCACCACTTTTGGGGTCTTTTTCGGTTTCAGGTTGCTTGTGAGCAATTCTGGGGGCAATTCCTGCAAAAATTGGGAAGCTACCTTAGTCTCTTTATTCCCCCAGACATATCTTTCTTTTGCGTAGGTTAAAAATAATTGTTCCTTGGCCCGAGTCACTCCCACATAACACAAACGGCGTTCTTCCTCAAGAGCAATGGGATCGTTTAAACTACGATTATGGGGAAAAATGCCCTGTTCTAAACCGACTAAAAAGACGATAGGAAACTCTAAACCTTTGGCGGAATGTAGAGTCATTAAGGAGACTTTTTCTTGACCTTCCTGAAGATTATCTAAGTCCGAGGCTAAACTAGCATTAGCGAGAAATTCCTGGAGATTGGTTTCTTCGTTTTCCTCTTGGAATTGTACGACGGCGCTATACAATTCTTGAATATTCTCGATGCGGGTATCAGCTTCCTCGGTTCCTTGCTGTTTTAATTCATCAATATATCCCGAATCTTCCATGATTTTATCTAAGATTTCACTAGCGGATAAATCGGTGATTTTTTCTTGCAGGTTTTGGATAATTTTAGCTAACTTATTGATGCTTTTAGTCCCACGACCGGCGAGAGTATTAACGGAAGTTTCATCGCTGATAATTTCCCATAGAGGTACTCCTAATTCTTGGGCAGCTTTGAGCAAATTATCGATTGTGGTTTTACCAATACCGCGCCGGGGAGTGTTAATAATTCTCAGTAAACTAACGGTATCGGCAGGATTGGCAATCACTCGTAAATAAGCGATCGCATCTTTAATCTCCTGTCGATCATAAAATTTAAATCCCCCGACAATATTATAGGGAATATTATTGCGAATTAACCCATCTTCAAAGGGACGAGATTGGGCGTTAATTCGGTAGAGAATGGCAAAACTACCCCAATTTAATTCGGGGTTTTCTTGGGTAAATTCTCGAATTTTATCGATAACAAAAGCTGCTTCTTCCTGTTCATCTCTGGCTTTAAAAACATAGATACTATCGCCCCCTTCTCTGGTGGGAACAAGGACTTTATCGATTCTTTGACTATTCTTTTCAATTAACTTATTGGCTGCTTGCAGAATATTCTCCCGTGAACGATAGTTTTCCTGTAGTTTCACCATCGTGCGAGTATCATCATCGGGTAAACCATCACCAAAGTCCGCTTGAAAATTGAGCAGAATAGTAAAATCCGCCATCCGAAAACTATAGATAGATTGGTCGGCATCTCCCACCACAAAAATCGAGCGATCCGTCCAATTCCACTCACTTTTTTTCGTTTCACCATTGGTGGACAAAAGCCGAATTAACTCGTACTGAATCCGGTTAGTGTCTTGGTATTCATCGACTAAAATATGCTTAAATTGCGTGTGCCAATAACCGAGAATAGATTCATTTTGCTGAAAAAGACGGACTGGAACCAAGATCAAATCATCAAAATCTAGGGCGTTATTTTGGGCTAACTGCATCTGATAAGCCTGATAAACCTCAGAAATAACCTTTCCCCGAAAATGAGGGTTTTCTCTGGCGTAATCCCTGGGAGTTAACCCTAAGTTTTTGGCATTACTAATCGCATAACGTAGATTGCGAGCATCAAATTTTTTATCGTCTAAATTCATCTGTTTAGTGACGATATTTTTCACTAAACTTTGGGCATCAGATTCGTCCATAATTGAAAAATTCCTTTGCCAACTATGACCATATTCATCCTGATATTTATTAATGTCATAGCGCAAAATCCGACCGCAAAGACTGTGAAAAGTCCCGATCCAGAGTTTTTTAGTATAATTACGATAAACTTGAGAAAAGATTTTTTTCTGTTCGTATTCTTCTAAAAGTTCTAATCTTTGACCGTATTTTTCCTGTGCTTTCTGTTGAGCAAAAGTTTTTTCAATTCTCGTTTTCATTTCCCGGGCTGCCTTATTGGTAAAAGTGACCGCGAGAATATTTTCCGTATCGACCCCGTGATGACGGATCAAATGGGCGATACGATAGGTTAAAGCGCTGGTTTTTCCCGATCCTGCTCCAGCAACCACCAACAAGGGGCCGCAAAAATGCTCGACAGCAAGGCGCTGGGAGGGATTGAGTTGTTCTAAATAATCGGCTGTGACTGTCATAATCTTTCCATATAGCTCTGCGACCTCTATTACTCAGGCTACATCATCGAGACGGGTATCGGGCATTAGTCAACCCCTTCCAGAAATAAAAATTTTTTTGGGCCAGTTTCTTTCAAATCGTTCAAGATTCTAAGTTGTCCTCTACAATGGAATTAGCGGAGACGCAAGTTTCCGTTCACTCCTCACACCACACTCCGTCCGGACAATGTTCGGGCGGTTTCTTATTGAAAATACTTGATCTCTACAAATTCCCTGTTACACTGTATGATCAAAGATTTCTTGGAATCTTTTCACGTTCAAATGTACTACTATGTGAGGGACATCACTTGTCTAAACGTTATTTGTTCACCTCCGAATCGGTTACAGAGGGACATCCCGATAAAATTTGTGACCAGATTTCTGATACCATTCTCGATGCTCTGTTATCCCAAGATGACCACAGTCGTGTAGCGGCTGAAGTGGTTGTCAATACAGGGTTAGTCTTGATTACCGGTGAAATCACCTCGAAAGCGCAGGTTCATTTCGTCAATTTAGTTCGCAGTAAAATCGCTGAAATCGGTTATATCAACGCAGATAACGGATTTTCCTCGAATAGTTGCACCGTTTTAGTCGCTTTAGACGAACAGTCTCCCGATATTTCCCAGGGTGTCACGGCTGCTCAGGAAAATCGCGAACTTCTCAGCAATGATGAACTCGATAAAATTGGTGCGGGAGACCAGGGTATTGTCTTTGGTTTCGCTTGCAATGAAACCCCCGAATTTATGCCCTTACCGATTAGTTTAGCCCACCGCATCGCTCGCCGTTTAGCGGCAGTCAGAAAAACGGGTGAACTGTCCTATCTGCGTCCCGACGGTAAAACGCAAGTATCGGTCATTTATGAAGATGGTCGTCCCGTGGGTATCGATACTATCCTTGTTTCTACCCAACACGATGCTACTATCGGCGATATCACCGATAATGATCTCGTCCAACAAAAGATTAAAAGTGATCTCTGGGAAGCGGTAGTACAACCGGTCTTCAGCGATTTAGAGATTAAACCCGATGCCAACACCCGTTATCTGGTTAATCCCACTGGAAAATTCGTCATTGGTGGACCCCAAGGCGACGCGGGATTAACGGGACGGAAAATTATCGTCGATACCTACGGTGGCTATTCTCGTCACGGTGGCGGTGCTTTCTCCGGTAAGGATCCTACCAAAGTTGATCGCTCTGCGGCCTATGCTTGCCGTTATGTGGCCAAAAATATCGTCGCTGCTGGTTTGGCCGATAAGTGCGAGATTCAAGTGGGTTATGCGATTGGGGTAGCTCGTCCGGTGAGTGTCTTCGTGGAAACCTTTGGCACTGGCAAAGTCGCCGATGATGTGATTCTGGACTTAATCAATAAATACTTTGAACTCCGTCCGGCCGGTATTATCCAAACCTTTAACCTGCGCGGTTTACCCAGTGAAAGAGGCGAGCGTTTTTACCAAGATGTAGCCGCTTATGGTCATTTTGGTCGCAATGATCTCGATTTACCCTGGGAAAAAACCGATAAAGCCGCTATCCTCAAAGAAGCTTTGACTTCTGCGGTGGTATAGGGTTAAAAATTAACTGAAAATTTTGATTCAGGAATAGAGTTTCAGGCTCTATTCCTTTTTTATACTAAATTCGTTGAGTATAGGCTACTTATGAGAAGAGGCAAAAGGGTGAATAAATAATCAGATTTTCTAACCTGAAGATTAATCTTCAGTATGCTAGGCTAAAATCTGAAAGAATAACCAATTTTTAGCTTTAATTGACTTTGATCATGGCTATTAGTGGCAATATCTCCCTCGATACCGAAATCGATCACACCTTGACGATTAATTTGCTGACGAATTCCCATTCCAGTGCGAATTAAAGCACCACCATTACTATTCTCGCTGGTAATTACGCCCAATTCTGCTAAAAAAGTTTGATCGAAGCGTTTCGGATAACCAATCGGTCGGGAGTAACCGAGAATTGCAGCGGGTAAAAAAGATCGATCGCCGTCATCGGGGTCAGTTTTTATGTTTAAATCGAGATTAAGATGCAAGCGATCGAATTGACCAACAGTTTTACTGGCAATTCCCCGCAGACGAAAATCTAATCCCCCGGCGTTATTTCCTGTCGGTAATCCCACATCGGTACGAATAGCAAAAGCGGGGATATTATCGTATTCTCGATTGAAATTATAGAAAAAACCTACAGATAAATTTCCCACATCAAAACTTGTATCATCACTATTAACTCGTCCTCCCACTTGCGGATCGATGCCGATAATAATATGACCATTGCGAATAATACCGTTGAGGTATTCAATATCAAATTCACCACCGACATTGCTGTTTTCAGGAAAGACTAGACTTCCTCCAAATTCTATCGATTGTTCCCCAAAACCCATACTTTCAGCATCATCAAAAGAAAGGGGACGACCGGAATCAAGATTGTTATGATCGTTGGCAAAAACTGGATTAGTAAAACTGGCAACTAAACCCACGGCAATCGATAAAAATCTTCTCATTTTGTCGGTTCCTCTTGAGCATTGCTGTGGTCAGGTTTTTTCTCCGTATTAGCAGGGTTTTCTGGGGAGTGATTTTCGTGGTTATGGTGTTGGTGATCTCTTCCCTGATCTACTTGAGAATCATCAGGTTTTTTCTCAGAATTATCAGGATTTTCGTGATTATGACCTTCGTGAGAAATATCTGCTGGCATTAATCCCATACCCGGAATTCCTGACTCAAAACGATGATCATGTAGTCCTTCACCACCATAATTTTTTCCTGCTGCCATTCCTTGATGATTAGCGGCCATTACTAACCAAATAGCGCGGGTAATTTGTTCGTCTTTTTGTTGGGGAGTTAGCCAATCTGATGCCAGAATATCATTAACCATATCGTGCAACATATGCAGGTTATCAAAGGTGTTAGATATTGCGGGAAAACGTCGGGCAAACTTGGGACTAAGTTCGGCAAACATGGGCATAAAAGCTCGATCTGTGCGATATAATTCCTTAGTATGGTATTGTTTACCCACCTGTTTATAAGCCTGTTTTTGTTCCTCTAAAGTTTTCTCATAAAGCAAGTCATACATGGTTCCTTGTAGCCAATGGTAGCCCCAAAATAAGCCATTTACTTTCGGATATTTCTGGCGAAAAGCTTTAGAATAGGGCTGGGAATCCAGATAACCCATATTCATCGGTAATCCCGTAATAGCATAGGGAACTTTTGTCAAGTAAAATTGATATAATTTTTCAATTTCTGCTTCTTTTTCCTCGTTGGTTAATTTGCTGCTGGCTAAAACATCAACGGTTTGAGCATGGAAAATATGCGCCCACTCGAAAACCTGTTCTAAAACACCGTATTTTCTGCCAAAAGTTGGAGAAATATTACCCTCGTCGGGCATAAATTTAGGCGGATTTTTTAAAACCCAATTAATTTTTTGGTATGTCTTAGTTTCTAAATCTTTCGCTTTTCCCGTTACGATATCTTCGTAGGCAAAGGCATGACCAACAGCGATCGCATTCAAGTCTAAAGCTAAATCTCTGACATTATAAATGGCATTGTTATAAACCCCTCTTTGGGGATAAATATGATTACGTTGCTTGTTGTACATCCAAGCTGGTATATTGGCAGGAATTGCTTGTAAAGTCTGAGTTTGAGGTGAATCAAGATGTAAATGTTGAGCAATAACAGGAGTAGAAATAAGTGCTACACTTACCAATAAAATTAACTTTTTCATAATAGTTAAACCTTGAGATTAGGGCAAATAAATTGATCGTCTTTTGCTGGTGTATCCGTCCATCCTTGCAGGGTTTCGGTTAATTGTTGACGCAATAAAAGCAATTGTTCCACTTGTCGATCGATCTCAGCAATATGTTTAATTAATTTTTCCTGAATATCTGCACAGGGTAACTCACCATGGTCATGAATTACTAAACATTCGCGGATCTCTTGCAGACTTAAACCCAAAGATTGTAATCTCTTGACAAATAGCAAGCGATGGACAGTATCGGGAGTAAATAGGCGAAATTTTCCCTCTGTCCTTTCAGGGGACTGAATTAGTCCTAATTCCTCGTAATAACGAATCGTTTTAATTGAAACGCCACTTTCTAGGGAAAGTTGACCGATTTTGAGCATTATTTTTGCTCCTTAATCCTATCGTTTCTCCATGATAAAATCTCCCCCCGACTGGAGAATCAAGGGGGGGAGAAGAAATATTTTTTTAACTGACTTTACACTCAACCCCAAAACCGACCAAGAGAACTTTTTCCAAGGGTTCCCCCTCCTGGGGACGTTGATAGTTAATAATTTTGCGAATTCGCAGGTCTGGATTGATTAAAGTAATTGAATCGACGGAAACACTGCGAGTATAATTGGTGGTCATTAATAACTCTCTGGTAGTGGAATCAAAGCGAAAAGCGGAGATAATTGGTCTTGCTTCTTCGTAGGCGCGATCACGAAGATAATCCCCTTCTAAATAACCGTTATTTTCTGCTTTAACCACAAATAAAAGATTAAGATTTTGTCGCACTTCTTCGCCTTTTTCCGAGATGGTATAGAAACCTAAATTAAACCCGGGGATACTTTCTAAATCAGCAATATCAGGATAGTTATTATCTGTCAGAACTTTCTGTTTAATCTCCCTAGTCAGGGGTTGAATGAGGAATTCAGTACGGGAACGTTCCACTTCTTGATCCGCTAGATAATGATAGGTTCTTTCCGTTTGCCAACTACCGACACAATAGGCAAAAAATTGCTGAAAAACTTCGGTATTCATAGACTTAATTCTCCTCTTGTCAGTATTTTAATTTTGAGTTATTTTATCAGTAACTTGTTCCCTATTTTCAAAACCATAACAATCTCGAACCAGATAAAGTGGCCGGCCTTTTACTTCCTCATAAACCCTGCCAATATATTCGCCAATAATACCCAGGGTGAGTAATTGAATTCCTCCTAAAAATAAGACAGCAACCATCAGAGAAGCGTATCCGGGTACATCGATTCCTAAAATGATAGTCCTAAGCATTAAAAAACTAGCATAAACAAGACTAATAAGTAGCTGGTTATAATTAAATTAAAAATGGATTTTAGGTTCGATCCCCCCTGCCCCCCTTGATAAGGGGGGTGCCGATCCCCCCTTAGTCCCCCCTTTAATCCCCCCTTGATAAGGGGGGCATCTGACAACTTTTAACGCCTACCTACTTAAATGCAATGATAAATCCTACATAGGTCCAGACTTTTAGAGGTAAAAAAATAAAAGAGGTAATACCATCGATGGCAAAATTCCATAATTTCCAGTAATTCCATTTAGTTTGTCCTTGATACCGGGGTTCTCGATCGAATAAAATTGATGTCTGTTTATATCCCACCCAAGCAAATATTCCTTTCATAAATCTTTGACGTTCGGGCATCTTTTTAATTGATTCTACCACTCGGCGATCAATCAAGCGAAAATCTCCCGTATTAGGGGGAATAGGAACCCGACTTAATTTATTAATGACTTGATAGAAACCTTCTGCGCTGAAACGTTTCAACCAACTTTCGCCAATTCTAACCCGACGGGACGCATAAACCACATCATAACCCTGCTGCCATTTTTCGATCATTTCGGCAATTAATTCTGGGGGATCTTGTAAATCAGCATCAATAGGAATAACTGCCATTCCTTGACTGTAATCAATTCCTGCTGACATGGCGATATCTTTACCAAAATTACGCGATAAATTAACCACTTTAATTTGTGGGTAAAGTTGATGATATTCCACGAGATTTTTGAGAGTATTGTCACGACTACCATCATTAACGCAAACAATCTCATAACTGGTATTTATTGCCTCTAAAACCGCTAAAAGTCGCCGAAAGAGAGCATCGACATTTTCTTCTTCGTTATACAGAGGAACAACAACGGATATTTTCACTGGTATTTGATTTGATAGCATATTAATTGACAAAAAACTAGAGAAATTACCTAACAAATGTCAGCAGTCAAAACTTGTTCATACTTAGCAACTGCTTGCTGCCAAGTATAATTATCTTCGATTAATTTGCGAGCATTTCTAGATAATTTTTCTCGCAACTCTGCCGATTCAAAAAAACTACTAATCGCCGTATAATATTGCTCAATACTATTAGCACTTAAGGCTGCTAAAGGAACATTATTTCCCACCACTGTTAATCCTTCTAAACCTCGATCGCTGGCCACCACCAGCACCCCTGCAGCCATAGATTCTAGGGTTTTGGAATGAATTTCAAAACCTGTTCTTAGGGGAATAACTGCCATAGTTGCCTGATGAAGATAGGTGGTCATTGATGGTACTCGTCCCGTTACAATTACTCCTTTTAACTTAGTTAATTCTTGCACTTCTAGGGATGGATTACCACCGACTATTAAAGTATCGGGGTAAGTAAGTTGTCCTTGGGGACGAATATAAATTTCATTAACACTATGTTCGCTGGTAATTATGGAGAATTTTTGACTCTTAACTGCCCTATCTATCCAGTTTTGCATCTCTTGTTGCAGGAATTGAGCTAATCTTTGCAGTTTAGCAATTATTCCAGTTTTGGCATCTCGAGGACGGGTAAAAACTACCAATTCACTAACAAATTTACCTAACTTTTCTACCTCCTCATCGCTGACATCAGCATTAGGCTGAACGATGACAGTAATATCATGATTTTTGCTAAGATACTTGAGTAAATTAAAAGTTCTGCCTTGAGTTCCTCCTTTGCGAGATGGATAGAGAAGGGTGGAACTAATCATTAAGATATTCATAGCTATTTCTCTAAACGATTTTCCACCATCATGCGGACAATATCGGTCATTTTGTATCGTGCTTGCCAACCTAATTTTTCCTTAGCCTTGCCTGGATTACCACGACTAATGGCTAAATCTGTTGGTCTTAATAAACTGCGATCAGAAATTACATGATCTTGCCAATTTAAGCCAACAGTAGCAAAAGCTGTGGCGACAAAATCCTCTAGTTTTGAACTTTCTCCCGTGGCAATGACGTAATCATCGGGTTGCTCCTGTTGCAGCATTAAATACATCGCTTCAACGTACTCCGGCGCCCAACCCCAATCCCTTTGAATATCCATATTTCCTAAGTGTAAAGTCTCGGGGCTTCCCTGGGCAATTCTAGCCACGGCAGCGATAATTTTTTGGGTAACAAAGCGCTCGGGACGCAGGGGAGATTCATGATTGAAAAGTATGCCTGAACAGGCAAAAATTCCGTAGGCTTCTCGATAATTAGCCACTTCCCAAAAAGCCGCCGATTTAGCCACAGCGTAGGGACTGCGAGGACGAAAAGGGGTATTTTCATCAGCAGAATTATCGCCTATATCCCCGAAACATTCACTCGATCCGGCATTATATAATTTAATTTTTGCTCCAGTAAATCGAATTGCTTCTAAGAGATTTAAGGTTCCCGTGGCAATACTTTCTAAGGTTTCCACCGGCTGCTCGAAGGATAAACCCACAGAACTTTGTCCGGCCAAATTATAGACCTCATCGGGCTGAATTTTAATTAAGACCTGTAGGACACTGCGAAAGTCATTCAGTGCCATTGATTCTAGTTTTACCTGTTCCTTGATTCCCAAACGTTTCAGGTTACTAAAAGAGGACATTTGGGCATCCCGGGAGGTGCCACAAACTGTATAGCCGGCTTCTAACAGTAATTCGGCTAGGTAGGCTCCATCCTGCCCCGATACACCACAAATTAACGCTTTTTTACCCATTTATTTACAATAATTTACTTTTGAGGGGTTAACATCGCCTTGGCGGCTTCGCTTAAATAACCGATTTGTCCATAGGCATAGAGAAGACTATCAAAGCTTTTAGCAGGATCATTGATAAATTTGACAGATTTAACCAATCCTCTCACCAAACGCTCACCTCCTCGCCCAAATTGAGCCAATCCCGTCTTTCCTGCCACTTCTTCCCGGTAGTGTTCGCTGATGCCTTGCCACCAACTGCGACGCATAAACCATTGACGGTTGATTCTTTCTGGCGCAACATTGTGTTCCACTAATGCTTCGGGAAAATAGCCCACTTGCCATCCCTGGGCAAGTGCCAGTTCTGTAGTGTATAATTCCTCGTTAGAGAGAAGTTTTTTGCCTATTCTTCCCAAATTAGGGTCAAAACCGCCGATCTTCTCCCAGAAATCCCGCCGGATTGAGTAATTAACCCCTCGCGGAGTTAAATCCGCTTGGCTGATATATATCACATTGTCGCCCAAATCGAAAGCCCCTAAACTCCCTGCTAACTGATCGGATAACCAATTGGGTTGACTGTAGCCTTGCGGCCAAATTAAGGTGACTTTTCCCCCTGCTACTGCCAGTTTTTCGTTATTTTCGTAGGCATTTAACAGAATTTGCAACCATTGAGGGCTGGCGATCGCATCGTCATCCAAATAAGCTAAAATCGGCGCTCTAGTTTCCTTCGCCCCGCGATTTCTGGCGGTAGATAGCCCTAAAATAGGTTCGTAAACGTATTTTAGCCGCCCATCTCCCAGACGCGACTCTACCACTTGACGGGTTTTATCGGTAGATGCGTTATCAACCACTAAAATCTCGCAATCTGGGCAAGTTTGCGCCAAAAGACTATCGATCGCTCCTTCTAGGTAGTGATCGCGGTTGTGGGTACAGATAATACCTGCTATCTTAGGAGCCATGGCTATCAAGGTTACTCATTTAATACCCTAAAACTTAGCATTCCTTTGGAAAAATGTAAAAATACTTGAGGAGACTCCGAGACTCCGAGATTGCTTTTTACTTATAGAGTTTCTCGTAAATTTGTGACCAACGCTACCAGTTTTTTAATTTAACTATCTATGGATACTATTCACGTTACAGGAATTCGTGCCTACGGTTACACAGGATATCTGGCCGAAGAACAGGTTTTAGGTCAATGGTTTGAGGTAGATTTATCCCTAGAAGTTGATATCAGCATTGCTGGCAAAAGTGACGCAATTGAAGATACTCTAGATTATCGACAGGCGATCAAAATTGTCAAACACCAGATTGAAACCGGCAAATTTGCCCTAGTGGAAAAGTTGGCCACGGTTATCGCTGAGGATATCCTAAAACTCGAGGGAGTGCGACAGGTAAGAGTACAATTATCGAAACCTGCCGCCCCAATTCCCAATTTTACTGGTAAAATCACCATTGATATTACTAGATCTCGTTGAGTTTACGGGTATTATCGACTAAACTTCGCGCAAAAGCGTCAAAACGTTGGGAAAGCTTCTCGTCAAGGATTTTTCCTTCTTCGTTGAAGACTTTCCACGCTTGTCCTAAGCTAATTTGTTCGGGAATTACCCAAGCATGAACCCAACGGAGAATGATTCTTAAATCATTGAGGGCGTTACTATTGGATTGGCCGCCTAAAACACTGATTAACCCCGCAACCTTTCCCGATAACTCCTCAAAACTCATTAAATCTAGGGCATTCTTCATCACACCACTGACACTGCCATGATATTCCGGTGTCGCCAAAATTAACCCCGCTGCCGATTTAACCGTTTGCTGCATTTTGGCCACATCGGGATAGTCAGAATAGTCATCTCCCCCGTTACAGAAGGGTAAAGAGAGTTTTCTCAGGTCAATTATCTCCGTTTCTATTCCTAACGCCCCTACTCGACTGATAGCAACTTCTAACGCCATCGCACTATAGGATCCCGGGCGTAAACTGCCATTAATACCAACAATTTTGATCATAGAATTTATACGAACTCATAACGACTACATATAAGCTAACAAAAAAAACAGACAATTGGGGCAAGCTTAGTTAAAAAAATATGTCGATGGGGCTGGGGGAGCGATCGATCTAAGTTTTAATGGGAGTAGAAAGAAAGATTTATTCCATTTCCCCTGATTGCCATGCCAGAATTTCTCGATTTTCTCAAACATAAATATGCCTATGTGGCTATTGGTGAATTCAAACCGGGGTGTTTTTCCGAGGCCCAAAAACTCTACGAAAAAGCCGTTTCCACCTATTCTACGGGATTCCAGGGGGCTTTTCTGTTGCAAAAACCCGGAACCGACGAAGGAATTGCCGTAATCATCTGGGATAAAATCGATGATATGGAGGCAAATAAAAGCGAAGCCCATGAATTATTGCTGAAATCCATGGCCCCTCTATTTGCGAAACCGCCTGTCACCGATTTTTACGAAGTATGTAGCGAGATAGAAGGTTCCCCCATTTAGGAATAATGTTTCTTTTCGGTGGCGATTAATTTGGCGGCTAAAACCCCGCCTAGAAAACCGAATAAATGTCCTTGCCAAGAAATTCCCCGATGGGAAGGCAAAACGCCCCAAATTGTGCCACCGTAGAGTAAAAAGACTAGAATTGACAAGAGTATAGAAGGAATATTTCTTTGGAAATAGCCCCGCAGTAATAAAAAACCTAAATAGCCAAAAATCAAGATACTTGCCCCGATATGGATAGATCCGGGAGCAGCAAATAACCAGACTCCTAACCCCCCCACCAGCATAGTTAACCCAGTCACAATAAAAAAGTCACTGGTTTCCTGTAACATCACCAACCAACCGAGAATCAGAAAAGGAACCGTATTAGCAATAAGATGGGGAAAGTCACCGTGTAGGAAAGGTGCGAAAAGAATACCCCGCAATCCGATGACTTGATGGGGAATAATCCCGAAATAGTCTAAACTGCCCCGAAAAACAAATTGATCTAAAATCTCTAACAGCCAAAAAATCGCCACAAAAGTAGCGAGGATTATTGCTTGGGTTTTTATTTCTTGCCGTGATCCTTGACTCATAAGATTGATGGATGAGCTATTTTTTCCCATTATAGCCCCCCAGATCAGTTATCAGTTATCAGTGATTCAGTTACCAGTTATCAGGTGTGAGTTTTCAGTTTACTGTTTACTGTTTGCTGCAGGACAAAGAGAGGCTAATTGACAGGAAAAACAAGCGGGATTTCTCGCTTTACAAACCGCCCGGCCGTGGTAAATAATACTAATAGAAAAAGTTTCCCAATCTGGTTGAGGTAGTAAAGCCATTAAATCCCGTTCAATTTTCACCGGATCGTTATTAGTAGTTAAACCCAAACGATTACTTAAGCGCTTAACGTGGGTATCTACTGTCACCCCCTCAATAATCGCGTAAGCGTGAGCAAGTACCACATTAGCCGTTTTTCTAGCTACTCCGGGTAAAGTTAATAATTCCTCCATTGTCTTGGGTACTTCCCCCTGAAAATCCTTAAGAATTTTTTGACAAGCACCCTGAATATTTTTGGCTTTATTGCGATAGAATCCCGTGGAACGAATCAGAGTTTCTAACTCCTCTCGCTCGGCAAAAGCTAAGGATTTAGCATCGGGAAAACGAGCAAATAAAGCAGGAGTCACCTTATTTACCCGCTCATCAGTGCATTGTGCCGAGAGAATAACTGCCACCAATAACTGCACGGGAGTTTGATAATTTAAGCTACAGGTTGCCTCTGGATATAATCGCTTTAAGTTGCTTAAAATCTCTAGGGCGCGTAGTTGAAGCTTAGTTTTTTTTCGCGGGGCCATCACTGGAATAAATCCTGAAAAACTGCTAGGTTAGCCGTGTCGCGCACGATTAAGAAAACTCCTAATCCTAAGAGTAAAACTAGACCTGTTTGCATGATGTTATCTTGCAGTTTAGTTGGGAGAGGTTTACCTACTAAAGCCTCGATTAATAAAAATACCAACTGACCACCATCAAGAGCAGGTAAAGGCAGAATATTAATCACCGCTAAGTTAATACTAATTAGGGCGGCAAATTGAAAAAGATTACCCGCATCATTACGAGCGATTGCTGCTCCGTATTCAACAATTTTAACCGGTCCTGCTACCTGTTGAACACTGTCTTTGAAGTTACTAACTAACTGCCCAAAACCTTGCACGGTTAATACAATTAATCGTTGAAATTCACCCGCACCTAAGCTAAAAGCTTGACCAAAATTATCGGCTTTCAGGCGAGTTTCTTCACCGTTAGGAGCCAATCTCACCCCAATTTTACCCTGACCATCACTTCCCAATTCAGGAGTAACGATTAAATCGAGAGTTTCTGTGGGGCGTTTGATGGTTAATTTTAGGGGTTGATCGGGGGAAGATTGAATAATGTCACGGAAGTCAATAATGGCATTTTGAGAAGCAGTAAGGGGCTGATCATTGACAGCAAGAACGATATCCCCCGCTTTCATTCCCGCTTGTTTAGCGACGGAATTCTCCGAGGTGAAAACCTCTGGAATAATTACCCCTTCTTGATAGTTAATTTGGGGAAAACCCACCGTAGCGACTTGGGTAACAAGCAAAAAATAGGCAAAAATTAAATTAGCAATTACTCCCGCACTAATGACGATAGCTCGATCGAAAACAGGACGATTGCGTAATAAATCAGGATCGTTATTAGGAATTTGACTATCGGGATCGTCATCGGGAAAACCAACGTAACCCCCCAAAGGAATGGCGCGGAGGGCGTATTCTGTTTCTTTACCTTGATATTTAGCTAAAGCTGGACCAAAACCGATGGAAAAGCGATTAACATGGATAGATTGCCAACGAGCAGCGGCAAAATGACCTAATTCGTGAACGACAATTAATAGGGCAAGGACACCGATCGCTATTAAAACTGACATGATGATCAAAATATAATGAATTAGCTTTTGTTAATTGTAAGCGATCCTCCCGGGCAGATTGCAAAAAATCTCTAGTTATCGCTAATTTTTCGATCATTTATGCTAAAAGTGATCTTAACCGCCTAATTTGACCCGACGGAGAGCGATCGATGCCTTTGAGTGAGCGCGCCCAGCAATTAATCCCAAAAGCGAGAATCATCAGTTTCGCCAATTGGCCCTATCAGCAAGCAGCGATCGCTGTTTGGCAACAAGCGGATGATCAAACTCGCTATCTCGATGATAGTGATTTAGATACTATCGTCAATTTAGAGCCTGATTTACTGGTTTCTAGTCAGCAAGCTCGAAAACTGCGGGATAATGCTAATAGTATCGTCGATAACGCTCGTCAGGCTTTATTAAGCCAATTTCCCACCATTTTTCAACCCGGAGGCGATCTTCATCCACCCCACCGTGCCGAAGCTTGTTGGCGTGATTTCTGGAACTTTTTACGTTGTATTACCTACGGTGTCGCCGGACAGCAGATTCCCTACACCAGCGCCGAGGGATTGGAAAATATGCGTCTTCTTTACCAAGAATTGCAAGTACCATTAGGGGCGATGATTTCGGGGTTAGAAGCCTTAAAACAATACAGTTTAGATTATTTTAGCGACTCAGAAAAAACCGCAATTACTCCCTATTTTGATCACTTAATTGCGGTTATGAAAAAGTTTTAAAACCGAGGCATTTAATCCGTGTTAAAATAGTGAGGCCAACAGTTAAAAATGCCGCTCACCGAGGTTAAAACTCCGTTGAACCCATGAAATCATCGGCGCGGGTGGGCCTCTTAGGGCCACCAAAAACCTCGATCGAGTGCCTGGCGGGTCGAGGTAATTTATCAAATGAGGGAGATTCTATGGATGCCAAAGCGAAATTACTAGAATTGATCGCTGGTAGAAATCGCGGACTCCTGGCCACGGAAAGCGACCGCGTGCGGATTTTAGCGGCGATCGAACAATTGGAGGATCACAATCCCCATCCTCATCCCCTCGAAGTTAAACAACTATTAGGGGGGAATTGGCGTTTACTATTCACCAGCAGCCGCGACATTCTGGGACTAGATCGCCTACCTTTTTTTCAATTAGGGCAAATTTATCAATATCTTGACCTGAACAAGGCCAAACTCTACAATATTGCTGAAATTACCGGTGTACCTTGGTTAGAAGGAGCAGTGATCGTCGCCGCTACCTTTGAACCCACATCCGAGCGTCGGGTCATGGTCAAATTTGAGCGCTCGATCCTCGGTCTGCAACGTTTTCTCAATTATCATTCTCCCCAAGAATTTATCGACGCGATCGAAAGTGGCAAAAAATTTCCTCCCCTCGATTTTTCCTTCAATAATCGTGAACAAAAAGGTTGGCTCGATATCACCTATCTCGATGAAGATCTCCGCATCGGCCGCGGCAGCGAAGGCAGCGTCTTTATTCTGGCTAAGGAAAAAACCTAACTTAAGATATGTCGGGAGTCAGGAGTCAATTGTGTCTAGCTGCCACTTATAAGCAATCAAGTCCGGTAATTCCTAGCATTAAAACAAGCAAAAGTCAAGGGGTAAGCAACAAATTTTTACTCGATCGCAACTGGGTAATTATAATTGCCGAATTGCCTGATCACAATATTGAACATATCCTGCTAACCCCAATGCTTGAAATAATTTCCGCGCTTGAAGAATTGCTTCTTTCGCTTCCGATATATGTTTGAGTTTATAGTAGGTAACTCCCAGATTCAACAGAGTCTTTGGTTCTCCTATGATATACCCTATTTCCTGAAAGATTTCTAGGGACTTTTGATAAAACTCGATCGCTTTTTGGTATTCTCCTAGGGAATCGTAAACATTCCCCAAACCTAGATAGGAATAAGCTTCTCCTGTTATATCAGAGATTTCCCGTTTGATTGCTAAGGACTGTTGATGAAACTCGATCGCTTTTTGGTATTCTCCTAGGTAATTGTAAATATTGCCCAAATTATTGTAACAATACGCTACTCCCCTTATATCATCAATTTCCCGTTTGATTGCTAAGGACTGTTGGTAAAACTCGATCGCTTTTTGGTATTCTCCTCGGAAACGGTAAGCATTGCCTAAATTATTGTAAGAATCTGCTTCTCTCCAGCGATCTCGGATTCTCTGAAAGATTGCTAAGGACTGTTGATAAAACTCGATCGCTTTTTGGTATTCTCCTAGGCAATAGTAAATACCAGCTAATGAGTTGAGACTCGCAACTAAATCAAGTTCTAGATTTAACTCTTTTTGTAAATTGATCGCCTTTTGATAATACTCGATCGCAAGCTGTTGTTCCTGACGATAATCTGACAATGGCAGATTTAATAAACGAAGGTTATAAATCTTAGCTAAACTGGCATATAAACTCGCTAGTCTTGGCTCTTTTTTGCCTTTATTTACCTCGATTTGCTCGATTAGTTCTAACAAGTCTTCCTTAGAGATTGAAGGAATATCTTTATCTATAGTAATTTCGTCAAAAGATTGTAAAATTGGTAAAAATTCCTGACAAGGTAAAAAGTTACTTGGAGGAGAAATAAAGCGAAAAACTCCTTTTCTCCAACTCCAAAAATCGGGGGACTTTTTGCGTAAATTTACCTCCACTGTGCTTGTTACCCAAAGAACGATGGAATAGGGAAATTCTCGCAATCCTTCCCTTGTCCATTGCAGATAACCAAAAAATTTATCTAGTTCCGATTTTTCCCGTTGCCATTCGATCGAGTGTAATTTTTCCACTCCTGTGGTTGTGATCACGGCGTTTTTGCTTTGTAATAACTCTGGTTTTCTGGAGACTAAACTAGCAATTGCTGCTCTTAAACTCGGTTCTTTTTGATCTAAATCAATCCGATAACAAGGGATTACTGGTTCTAATTCTTTGCTATAGCGATCGATGATTTCTTCTCGCAATTTTTCCTGATCACACACACAAATCAATATATTTAATCTCTCTTGATTTGCCTCTAGAGACACGATTAAACCTTCGTATTCTCTTTCATTTTGGTCAATAATTGAAGATGTTTCATCAGTCATAATATCCCATTCAAATTGTTCCTCTTTTTTTCATTAACTCAACCACAATCGGATGCACGTTATACCAGAGATCGCCATTGCGGTATTCCAAAATATATAAACCATGCAAAAGATCTAGAAAATTTTGATCCTTGAGATCCTTCGGTTTTAACTTTTCATAAACAGTTTTAATAATTTCCTCATCTGCTGTACCGATACTTTCAGCAAAATCGAGACTAAGTTCTGTGATTGATTGTTCTAAAACAGCTTGATTAATTTTTAGGGTATTATCATCAGGATAACGACGAACCGATCGCAAACAAACCCGACAGCAATCATTAGTAATGCGAATTAATTCTCGTAATACTCCCCCACTATAAAGACAAATTTTTTCGAGGGTGTCAGGATCGATTAAAGCGGGATCGATGCGCTTAGTGATTATCTCGGTTAAAGTATCAATAATTTGCTGATCGGGGATAGCATTAGGTGAATTAATGTCTCCCTGTTTAAAGAGTTTATATACAGGCATTTGTACAATCTGATCATTAGTTTCTGTTTGGAGAGTTGCCTTTAAAGCTACCTCTCTTAAAGCGGCGATCGGAATAGTCATAATAATCCGAAAATTCGGCAACATAATCGCTTTAATATGGGATTGAAAAATATCCCTTACCTGTGCTAAGTCAATTTTATCAATGTCATCAACAATTACTAAGATTTTTTTCTGACTTTGGGACTCGATCGCACTAGCTATAATGTTAATTTGGGCAACTAGATCGGTAATTCTCCGCTCATACTTTTGTTTGATTTCCTGACGAATAGTCGAATTAATTTTGAGAATTCCTTTAATGTGAGCTAGTAAAGTAGAAAAGTTAAAACCTGTTTCGACAGTGGCATCTGCTTGATTAGTTTCGGTGCGAATTTGTTCAGCAAACCATTGATAAAAGCTTTTTTTAATAGAATCTTTAATAGTTAAATTTTGGGCTTCCGCTTCTGACATCATCTGAACGGCGATCGAGAATAAAATATTAACATGATTTACGTCTGACATTTCGATCATGTCTGAGATCGAGAAGAAAACAACAAAATAGCGATCATCTAACTTTCTTTTAAATTCATAGAGTAGGGTTGACTTACCACAACCCCGATGTCCTGCTAGAATAATTTTTCCGTCTTCCGAAGGACTATCTTCTACCAATTGTTCTAATTCGTCGATAATTTCTGTGCCGTATTTAACAGCAAAACGCTGTAATTCTTTATCTGATCGCAGGGGTAAAAGTTCCAAATTGCGATAGGCTTCTCGAAAGGGTTCTAGTAAAGGACTAACCATGAGTAATTAAATTAGACTGTGTGTTGTGAAGATAATTAGCCACAAAGAAAACTAGAAAAAAATTAACTGATAACTGATAACTGATAACTGATAACTGTTATTTTTCTGCTGCCCAACTGTCGGGAGTGTAGGTTTTTAATGCCAAAGCATGGATGGCTTCGGTAGCCAGTGCCGATTGTAAAGCGCCATAAACCATTTGATGCTGTTTAACGCGGGTTTTGCCGGCAAATTCGCCGGAAATAACCACCGCTTCCAAATGATCACCACCTCCCGTCAAATCCCGAACCATCACCTGTGCATCGGGGATTTGTTCTTGAATCATCGCTTCTACTTGGCGAAAGTCAACCATCTTAACTCCTCAAAACAATTAAAGATACTCTGATCCCATTGTTACCGAAAGCTCGTCAATGGGGACAAAATTTACTGCCGTGGGGGGGAGTTGTTAGGAGTTGCCGAGGTGGGAGTCGGTGCGGAGATGGGTGTGCTGACAAATCCCATCTCGTAGAGTTGTTGATAGCTTTTTTGTCCTAATTCACTGGTGGGGTTTTGGGATTGAATCACCTGAATTAACAAAGGAACCGCCAATTCTGGCTGATTTTGCGCCCTATGGACCAAAGCAAGCTGATAGGTGGCTTCATCCCGCAGTTGTCCGGTGTTTAAAGCACTTTGACGCTGAGAATCGAATACTTTCGGGTCAATTCCTGAGAAACTATTAGCTAATTGCAGATGATAGTTAGATAGTTGGTTAAAAATCCGACGCGCTTGATTGAGTTTGTCCACAGCGACACTGTATTTAGCGGCATTAATAGCGGCGTTCGCTTCTTCCACTAAACGTTGTCCCCCCTGAAGACTCAGGACACTATCGGCTTGATTTAAGGGTTTCAATTCGTTAGGATCGCTGGTGGGATTGTTAGAGTCGGGGGTTTGTGCTTGTCCGTCAGTTGCGATCGCAATAACTAAACCGATCACCAGAGTGAGCAGATAAATTAAACTATAAGGCTGTTTTCGTTTAACCATAAAATTTCTCGACTTAATGTTCCCCATGGGAACGGCTATTTTTTTTAACATCGACAACTGACCTATAGTAGCTTTTTTGGGGCAGTTTCGATCCGACCCCAGCTTTCTAGACGTTGGATCTAGCGGTTTTGTCACCATGGCAAGCGCTGATTTTTCCCGAAGAATCAGTACAAGTCCCCAAAAAGTTAGTTTATCCCCCCGATTAATGGTTTAAACACCGATAATTCACCCCTTGACAAGCTGCCCAGATAGAATAAAGAAAAAGCAGGAGTTTAGTTGAAATGTCTTTATCACTGATTACTCGTAAGTTTACGGTGGAAGAATACGAAAAAATGGCAACCGAGGGAATAATCAAACCCGATGAAAAAGTGGAATTAATTCGAGGAGAAATTATCAAAATGTCACCGATGGGAACCCGTCATGCTGCTGGTATAGCTAGATTAACCCAGTTATTTTCTCGAAAATTTGGTGATCTTATTCTCTTAGGAGTACAAAACCCGATTAGATTAAATAATAATTCTCAACCAGAACCAGATTTAAGTTTACTAATACCTCGATCGGATTTTTATGTTGCTGCCTATCCTTGTCCTCAAGATATCTATTTAATTATTGAAGTTTCCGATTCTACCCTCGATTATGATCGCTATACTAAAATTCCTCTTTATGCAGAGGCAAATATTAAAGAAGTTTGGATCGTTAATCTCAAGGAAGAATGTTTAGAAGTTTATCGCCATCCGCTGCATGGTAGTTATCAAGCTATTCAGAAATATTATCGAGGTGAAAGTATTTTTATTGAATCCTTTCCAGAAATAGAGTTAACTTTAATTGAAATACTCGGCAATAAAAGTGAGATCAAGGGGTAAACTTAGATATCGTGAGGATTAATGCCTAATTCCCGCAGTTTATTCGCTAATCGTTCCGCTTTTGCAAGAGGGATCAAGGAGAAAATCAAGGATTTACAATCTCGGTTTCACAACAGTCCACTGGGTTACGGGGGCCATGGCTTTCCAACCTAAAAACTTGCCGACCGGTTCGGCTTTTTCAATGCCAATCCGCAGCAGTTCCCCTCCTAATTTACTATGCCATTGCAAGAGGACTAATTCGCTTTCAATTGTAACAGTGTTGGCAACAAGACGACCCCCGGGGCGCAGGGCTAACCAACAGGTTTCCAATAGGTGGGGTGTGGTGATACCGCCACCAATAAAAATAGCGTCCGGTTGCGGTAAATCTTCTAGGGCGCTCGGTGCGATTCCGGCGACGATTTGCAGATGGGGCGTTCCCAGGGCGGCGGCATTATCGGCAATGTATTGTAATCTGGTGGGATGATGTTCGATCGCAATAGCCTGGCAACGGCGATCGCTCCGCAGCCACTCAATGGCAATGGAACCACAACCCGCCCCCACATCCCAGAGCAATTGTCCGGGTAGGGGAGCCAATCTACTCAGCGTGATAGCACGAACTTCTCTTTTTGTCAACTGGCCGTCATGATGGTAGGCAGAATCCGGCAGTCCTGGAAGGCGCGGCGCCCAGGTAGGAGGATTAGAGGAGATGCAGCTAATGGCGATGACATTTAGATCCGCCAGATCTGTAAACTCCCAATCGTTGGCGATGCCTTGAAGGTGGCGTTCTAGGGTTCCCCCTAGATGTTCTAAAACCGTGATGGAACTCTCGCCAAAACCTCCCTCCCGGAGCAGCCGAGCAGCGATCGCCGGAGTCTGGGCATCGGCGCTCAGTACCAGCAGTTTAGCACCGGGATAAAGCACCCCATTCAACCAAGCCGGGGGCCGACCGCACAAACTCAAAGTTTCCACTTCACTTAGGGACCAACCCAAACGACTACAGGCAAGACTAAAGGCAGAAGGAGAGGGAATAATCGTCATTTCCTCAAGGGGAATCTGGCGGGTGAGGGTGACACCAATTCCGTAGCACATGGGATCACCACTGGCCAAAACACAGACGGATTGACCACGACGGCGGATAATCTCGTTAATAGAGTCTTGAATCGGAGAAGTCCAGAGCAGTTTTTGCCGTTGATCCTCTGGGGGTAACATTGCCAGATGACGTTCACCACCGACAATAACTGATGCTAAAGAAAGCAGACTTCGCCCTACTGAACTTAACCCTTCTAAGCCATCTTCACCAATTCCTATAATCGATAGCCATTTCGACTGACAATTGCGATCCGCCATATTAAAAAAAATCGCTACTATTTCATTATCTGCCATCAGGCTCTATCCTTCAAACAAGATATAATCAGGTTATTGTCAAGTTAATTCAGAGGAAAAATTATGACCACCACCGCCGATGACGTTTGGAGATTATTAGCCGAATTAGTAGAAGCTCAAAAAGAGACAGAAAGATGCTTTCAAGAAACCGAGCGACGCTTTCAAGAAACCGAGCGTGTTCTCAAAGAACAATCTTTAGAAACCGAGCGGATTCTCAAAGAACAATCTTTAGAAACCGAGCGGATTCTCAAAGAACAATCTTTAAAAACTGATCGCCAAATTACCAGACTCAGTCAAGAAATTGGTAATCTTGGCGGTAAATGGGGACGTTTTGTCGAAAATATGGTAGCCCCCGCTTGTGAGACTTTATTTTTAAATCGTCAGATTCCCGTACATCAAGTTAGTCAAAGAGTCAGAAAACGTCTCGACGGTAAAACCCTAGAAATTGATGTGTTAGTAACTAATGAAAATCATGTGCTAGTAGTGGAAGTTAAAAGTAGTTTAAGTGTAGATGATGTCAAAGAATTAATCAAGAATCTAACAGAATTTAGGCAATTTTTTCCCGAATATAACCACAAACAATTATATGGGGCAGTAGCAGGCATTGAAATCGAAGAAGGAGCGGATAAATATGCTTATCGTCAAGGTTTATTTGTCTTGGCACAAAGGGGTGAAAATGTAGCGATTCTTAACGATACTGAGTTTCAACCGAAAACGTGGTATAATCCTTAAACTTGTCTTTGGGAAAGTCCAGTGCAATTCTGGTACTGTGCCGCAGCTGTAATCAAGTAAAAAGTAAAAAGAGTACATCTTCCCTTTTTCCTTGCGAGTCAGAATACCAATTACAAGTTTTTAATCGGTAGATAGACAAATAATTTTCTAACTACTTCTCTGCGTCGCATGGAGAACAAATAACGGTGAATTGGTTAGTTGAAGCAAATGCTTGTCCCGGTTTATTTTATGGAACTGCTGCCCAGGATGGGTTTTTAATTCGTCTCCGCACCCCCGGTGGATGGCTCAATTCTCCACAGGGAAAAGCGATCGCCACTTGGCTCGAACAATGGCAGACGACAATACAAGTTACCAATCGGGCAAATCTGCAAATTCGCGGACTGCAAAAATCCCCCAGTTTAGAAGAATTTCAAACCCTGCAAAAATTAGGGTTAGCTGCCCATAATCCCAGTGTTGATCATTTGCGTAATATCATGTCAAGTCCCACGGCTGGAATTGACTGCCAAGAATTGATCGATACTCGTCCATTAGTCCAAGAATTAGATAATTTTATCCAAAATTATCCATCAATTGTCCAACTAAGTCCTAAATTTAGTATCGGTATCGATGGCGGTGGTGCAGTGGGAATTGGCACCGGTTCAACTATGGCCTGGCAACACCGCTATAATGAGATTCAGCTATCGGCAATTACCGTCAATAATCCGAAAAATTTAACTTCTCTTGTTTGCTTTCGATTAGCCCTCGGAGGAGATAAACAATTCTATAATACGGACTTATTAATTGAGCCAGAAAACTGTTTAGCTGTGGTCAAAGCTTTAGTAACAGTTTATATCGATTATGTTCAACAAACCCCCAATATCAAGGGTAAAAAACCTCGGATGAAACACCTGCTCAAAGATTGGGGATTGACAAAATATCTCGAACAAGTTAACTCCCAATTACATCGGACTTCTACCGGCATAATAAAAGGGCAAGAATACCAGCAGGCTGCCCATTCTACTCAACCCTATTTTCATCTGGGAATTCATCCTCAAAAGCAACCCGGATTATCTTATATTGGTCTATCATTAAGATTAGGACAATTGACGGCTAATCAACTATGGGGATTAGCGACACTATCAGAAACTTTTGGCAGTGGTCAGTTACGATTAACCCCTTGGCAGACTGTTATATTACCCGATATTCCCGATGAAAAAGTGTCAGAATTGTTGCCAAAACTGGCATCCTTAGGATTATCCGCTTCTCCCGGATGGGATGCGGGGATAGTTGCCTGTAGCGGTAAACCGGGCTGTGCAGCGGCGGCCACTGCAACTCAAATTCATGCTTCTCTCCTAGCAGATTATTTGCAGGAACACTTAACCTGCAATTCTCCTGTTAATATTCATTTGACGGGTTGTGCTAAATCCTGCGCTCAACCGGGTCCAGCCGAAATTACCCTTTTAGGAACTACCATCGAGGAAAATGGCCAAATACTAGAAGCTTATCAAGTCTATGTGGGTGATAGTCAAAAGTTCTTAGAAACACCCATATTTGAGGGAGAATTTACCAAGATTCCCCCCCTCATAGCCCAAATTTTAAGCTCCCAAAAATCGAAAAATTTAGATGAATAGAATGGAATACATTAAGAATGGCGAGGAAATTTACCGCAAATCTTTTGCTATTATTCGGGCTGAAACTAACTGGGAAAATCTCCCCGATGATTTAGCTCATGTGGCGGTTCGTCTAATTCATTCCTGCGGGATGACAGACATAACAGAAGATTTAGAAGCATCACCAGACGCGGTTAAAATCGGACGAAATGCCCTCGCTGGTGGTGCAGCAATTCTCTGTGATTCTCAAATGGTCGCTAATGGCATTACCAAAGCCCGCTTACCTAAAGATAATCCGATTATTTGTACCCTCAATCATCTAGAAGTGACCGAGTTAGCACGGCAAATTAATAATACTCGCTCCGCTGCCGCTTTAGAACTTTGGCAACCTCATTTAGCTGGAGCGGTGGTAGCCATTGGTAATGCACCAACCGCACTTTTTCGCCTACTAGAATTGCTCGATCAAAATGTAGCTAAACCGGCTTTGATTTTAGGCTTTCCCGTGGGATTTGTAGGAGCGGCAGAGTCGAAAATAGAATTAGCAACTAATAGTCGTGGTGTGCCATTTATTACCCTGCACGGACGTAGGGGCGGCAGCGCAATCGCAGCAGCAGCAGTCAATGCTTTAGCAAAAGAGAACGAATTATGAATAAATTAGGCAAACTTTATGGATTAGGAATCGGTTCTGGTGACCCCGAATTGTTGACGCTAAAAGCACACCGGATTCTCACAACTGTTCCGGTAATTGCCTATCCTACCTTAGAAAGTGGCAAAGTTTTGGCACGGGCAATTGTTTCGGATTTTATCCGTCCCGAGCAGATAGAAATTCCCATGCCTTTACCTTTTAGTGTCGAGCGCAGTTCTCAACCTCATTATGATATTGCCGCCGAAAATATCGCCGAACAGTTAAATTTAGGTCGAGATGTGGCGGTTTTATGTGTGGGCGATCCGATGTTGTATGGCACATTTATGTATATCTTTAATCGCCTGTGCGATCGCTTTTCCATTGAAGTCGTGCCGGGTATTTCTTCAGTGATGGCAAGTGCAGCAATGCTGGGTGTACCTATCACTTATCGAAATGACGTATTTAGTATTATGCCCGCTACTTTAGAGGCGGAAATATTGCGGGATCGCCTAGCATTTATCGATGCAGCAGCGATTATTAAATTAGGCAGACATTTCGCTAAAGTTCGCAATATTCTCCAGGAATTAGGATTATTAGAACGCGCCCTCTACATCGAACGAGCAACCCTACCCAATCAGCAAATTATTCCGATTACAGAAGTCGATCCAGAGGCTGCTACTTACTGGTCATTAATTCTCATTCCTAGTAAAACTAAACCCCAATAACAAAGGCAGGAGGCAGGAGGCCGTTTTTGTAACGGGGATTTATGCCCCGCTCCCAAAACTTTTCGTCTTAAGGCGAGGTTTTAGACCCGATTTTTTCAATAACTCTATAGACACTAATTTAAATCCTCTATCCCCTACTGGGTGCATCTCACATTTGCAGAAATACCGACAATCAGCAATTATCAGTGACTCTTAAATGATGACAAATGTATCAGCAGCTGCCTGTAAGCATCCCACCAAAAAGCTAATGCGCGGGGGGGTTGGGGGCGACGCTACGCCCACGACGAGGCTCAACCATACCTCAACAACTAATGGAAGGGATTCCGGCATGATTAAAATAAATTAAGGTCATCTGGCCGCAGTCAGTTTTAACCGACTGAAAATATTACTTGGTTTGAGGAGCTTTTTAAATTGACAGACGAGCGCGTTTATTGGTTAGCATGGTCAAGTATTGCTGGAGTTGGGGCAATTTCCCTGAAGCGACTCTATCAGCATTTTGGCAGTGTCGCTGTGGCCTGGAATGCCACCGATAGTGCGATCGCAGAAGGGGCGGGATTTGGCAAAAAGTTAATGGTAGCGGTACGGGAAGGGCGATCGCAAATTGACCCAGAAGCTCTTTTCGCCGAACATATCCAGAAAAATCCCCTTTTTTGGACTCCTAGCGACCCACAATATCCCCGCTTTCTCCGGGAAATTCCCAGTCCTCCCCCCTTACTTTACTATCAAGGAAAGGTCAATTTAGAGGAAAATCAGGGAAATATCCCCACCGTCGCCATTGTGGGTACTCGTAACCCCACGGATCACGGCCGGCGCTGGGCGCGGCGCTTAAGTACCCTTTTGGCCCAACAGGGATTTACTATTGTTTCTGGCATGGCCGAAGGAATTGATGGCGAGGCACACCAAAGCTGTTTAAAAGCAGGGGGAAGAACGATTGCCGTCTTGGGAACAGGGGTCGATGTGGTTTATCCTAGTCATCATCGGCAGCTACAGGCGGACATCCAAAAGCAGGGTTTAGTCATTAGTGAACATCCCGCCGCAACTCAGCCGAATAAACCCCATTTTCCCAGTCGTAATCGCATTATCGCTGGTTTAAGTCGCGCGACGATTGTTATCGAGGCCCCCGAAAGGTCTGGCTCCCTGATTACGGCCAGTTATGCCAACGAATTTGGCGGCGATATCTATGCTTTACCCAATTCTCCCGATATTGCTGCCGCTAGGGGCTGTTTACAACTCATTCATCAGGGAGCGGAAATTATCGTTTCTGAGGAGAAATTATTAGAAATGTTGGGGGCAATTCCCACCACGAACCAATCTGCACCGCTTAATCTCTCCCCTTCACTCCCTCTAGAGACATCCCCAGTCGTTAATGCTGCTCCTCCAGTCAATCTAGAACCTAGACTAGCACAAGTGTATCAGTTATTTGACAGAGATGCCCTGTTGTTTGACATTATTGTTCAAAAAATGCAAATCCCCACCTCAGAAGTGGCGGGGATTTTATTGGAATTAGAATTAATGGGCTTAGTGACTCAGTTACCCGGTATGCGTTACCAGAAAACCTAGTCAACTCCTCTACAGGTATTTAGTTAAGGTATTAGCTAAAGTGGTTTTCGGTACAGCCCCGACCACCATATCAACTTTTTGACCTCCTTTGAAGATCATCAGAGTAGGAATACTGCGAATCCCGTACTGACTAGCGATATTGGGGTTTTCGTCGGTGTTGAGTTTCACCACCTTGACTTGCCCTTTGAACATTTCGGCAATTTCTCCGACAACGGGAGCCACCATTCGACAAGGGCCGCACCAAGGAGCCCAGAAATCTACTAGGACAGGGTTGGCACTATCTAAAACTTCATCTTTAAAGGTGGCATCTGTAACGGCAGTAACCTCTGACATACTTAAGAAATCCTCTAGTAATCACGGTTATCTAGAATACACAAAAATTTCATTCTAGAGATTCGTGGTGCGATGTTGACATTCCACTGGTGAAAAGGACGAGAACTAGCTCTAAATCCACTATAGAGGCCTTAACTTGCATCAGAGGTAGCTTCTTGGATCAATTTCACAAGGGGTATTCTTCTATTTTATAACCCTAGAGGCTCTATTTTGACTTTTTTTTGATAAAGTTTTGTAATATTGCCCGAGTCAGTCTCGATGAAAAAATTTTCACCACCAGAGATGAAAGAGGTTTCCTTCCCTACACCCCACACCCCAGACCCTACACCCTCTTTCAAGTCAGGGAGGGGTGATGGCAGCCAGATAAAATTTTCCTGAAGAAAAACCCCAAAAGTAATCGATTTTATCTAGGCTTAACCTGAGTTTGATGATGATCAGCACAAGCCACCTCCTAATTGAGCTTTTTTATGAAAATTCTGGTCTTAAATGCGGGATCGAGCAGTCAAAAAAGTTGTTTATACGATTTAGAGTTTCTCCCCGGCCATCCTCCGCAACCAATTTGGCAAGCGGGTATCGATTGGACAGTTAACCCTGATTACGGGGTTTTAACAGTCAAAGCTCAGGGAATTAAACAGGAAATTAATCTTTCTAGTCAAGACCGTCCGGCGGGAATTGCTCGGATGTTAGATACCTTAGTCACTGGCGAAACTAAGGTAGTAGCTAACCTCGCCGACATTAGTATAGTCGGTCATCGAGTTGTCCATGGTGGCACGGAATATTCCCAGGCGACCATGATCACTCCCCAGGTCAAAGAAACGATTAAAAAGCTGATTCCACTGGCTCCTAGCCATAATCCCGCTCATTTAGAAGGAATTGAGGCGATCGAGCAAGTTTTGGGCGATGTTCCTCAAGTAGCAGTGTTTGACACCGCTTTTCATCGTTCTATCCCTCCTGAGTCTTCTCTTTATCCCATTCCCTACCAATGGAGTGAACTGGGAATCCGTCGCTATGGTTTCCATGGCACCAGTCATCAGTACTGCTCGCAACGGGCCGCCGAATTGTTGGGAAAACCCCTAGAATCCTTGAAAATGGTGATTTGTCATCTGGGCAATGGTGCTTCCCTATCGGCAGTCAAGGGGGGTAAAAGTGTCGATACTACTATGGGATTTACTCCCCTAGAGGGATTGATGATGGGAACCCGCAGCGGTTCGATCGATCCAGGGATTCTGATTTATCTAGAGCGAGAATATCAATATAATCCCGATAGTTTAAATAGTTTACTCAATAAAGAATCGGGTTTAAAGGGAATTTCGGGTATTTCTGGGGATATGCGGGCAATTACCACGGCGATAGACGAAGGCAACGAGAGGGCAAAATTAGCATTTGAGATGTATATTCATCGTCTGAAAAGTTTAATCGGATCGATGATCGCTTCTCTAGAGGGGTTGGATGTGTTGGTATTTACGGCAGGAATCGGCGAAAATTCAGCTTTAGTACGGGAAAAAGCCAGTCAAGGCTGGTCTTTTTTGGGTTTAGAGTTAGATTTGGCTAAAAATGCCGCTCGTCCCCGGGATGAGGATATCGCCACCGACACATCTAAAGTGCGAGTGATGGTAATTGCTACGGCGGAAGATTGGGCGATCGCACGAGAATGCTGGCATTTATCTCCATAGACCTTACCTTTGGCCATTCTCTTTTGGCTCTTCCGTTGTGGGAATCTCCATAATCGGATGGTTGAGAGCAATCATCAAATGGTCTCCCTCTTGGCTAATACTGCTCGGACTGCTCGCCATTTGGGAGAGGGGATCATTGCGTCCCGAGACGAAGTAGGAGCCAACAGCGATCGCCATAGCCGTTAAAATTGCGCCACCATAAACACAATATTGCCGACGACGCTGACCATCGACTTTTCTGAACACCTGTTCTGCCAATCGGTCGTTGGCCATTGTAGCCGGTACGGGAATCTGCCTTAAATTAGTTTGTAATCCCAAGAGCTGCCGATAGAGTTTTTTAGCGGCAGCATCATGGTCTAACCAATGCTGAACTAGCTTTCTTTCCTCTGCCGTTACTTCGTTATCAATATAGGCGCTAATTAAATCGAAACGATGACTTTCCTCGTTATCCTCATCTAAAAACAAAATATCCTCGGCTGCGGAGTTGCAATCGCTGTCATCGTGACGTAACAAAGACTTGATCCATTGAACGTCTTCGGGTTGATAATTATTCATGGTTGACCTCGACCAGAAGAGATCGGTATGCAATCACTTTTTACCAGCACGGAGCTAGTTAACTTTAACGACTCCTCACTTCGGCCGTTAGTGCCGAATCACCACAATATTCTTTAGCCTTCTGTAAAATAGTGCTGTAAAACAGATTGTAATTTAGCGCGAGCGCGAGCAATGCGAGATTTAACAGTTCCTAAAGAAACTCCCGTGATCTCGGCAATTTCTTCGTAGGCCATACCTTCAATTTCTCGGAGAATAATAGTTGTCCGAAAAGCCTCTGGTAAATCAGCGATCGCCGCCTGTAATTGATCGTAGAATTCGTGGGTGGTGAGATGTTCATCGGGACTGGGGTAATCGGACTCGATATCCCAATCGATTTCGCCATCTTCCACGCGCCGGGGAGCATCGAGAGAAATGGGGTGATTAACCCGCTTGCGTTTCCGCAATTCGTCGTAAAAAAGATTAGTAGCAATGCGACTTAACCAACCGCGGAACTTGAGAGGTTCATGGAGACGGTTAATATTGCGATAGACGCGAATCCAGACCTCTTGAGCCAAATCAGCTCGATCTTGCCAATCGGGAGCTAAATGATAGAGTAATTTATCAACATGAGCTTGATAGCGCCGCAGCAGTTCCGCAAAGGCTGCTCGATCTGGCTGACACCCTTCCTGACAGCGTGCAATTAGATCGTAGTTGGAGAGTTTGTCAGGGGACACGGGGTTTTGAGACTTTTTGGTCTCAAGTGACCAAGATGCTGGAATCGATTGACTCATGGGATTTCCTCTAAGGATATAAACTCCTCACTCAGGGCTTGAGGACGGGAGAAGTTAGCAAAGGTTCCCAAAAATAAATAATTTTTTTTCCATATTTTGATTCTAACTGATCGAAGCGATCTGATCGGGTTGGTAGTTGCTGGACTGGGATTTGAGCGGGGCATTCAATCTTGTTGGTCCACGGGGCTGAAACCCTTGCTAATCAGTTATTTCAGCCACTGCATCCTTATTTGATGCCTAAACAGTTCCCACCTATGAGAAACGCTGTCACCACCATCAAGAGCTAATTAGAACAAAAGTACTAAACAAAAATACCCCACCAAAAAAAGACCAAAAGCTGAAAGGCTTACGTAGCAAGGGATAGAAAAAAGATCAAAAAATTTTGCCAAAAGGGGTTGACAAACCTGGGGAAGTTAGATACATTGGTAAATGCGCGGTTGAAGCGAAGCGAAAGCGAAGCGAAACAAACGACGCTCGAACCTAGACAAAACAATAGTTTGAAAGCCAAGCAAAAAAAGCCTCGTTTAGAAGCAATTCTATAACAAAGAAGTCAAACC
>NZ_BDSM01000003.1:0-175666 GCF_003112475.1 Microcystis sp. 0824
AATTCCCCCTCCCCACACCCCACACCCCACACCCCACACCCCACTCCCCACTTCATAATTCATAATTCATAATTCATAATTCCCACACCCCACACCCATCCCTAAGCGCCGCAATTCCGGAGATTATATAAAAAAACACCCAGAACAATCGAGGTGATGGACAATACTAAAGGTTGTGTAGGTCATCAGAAAAGCCCTGTCAGGGTAAAATACTATGAAACTAGCGTCACGAGTCAATCAAGTCACCCCCTCCCTTACCCTAGCTATCGACTCTCTGGCCAAGGAAATGAAGAAAAACGGCGAAGATGTCTGTAGTTTTAGCGCCGGGGAGCCAGATTTCGACACACCCATTCACATCAAAGCTGCCGCGAAAAAGGCCCTCGATGAGGGAAAAACTCGCTACGGACCGGCTGCCGGAGAACCGGGGTTAAGAAAAGCCATCGCTGAGAAATTGCTGCGGGATAATCAACTAGCATACAATGCCGATAATATCATCGTTACCAATGGCGGTAAACAGTCTCTCTATAATCTAATCATGGCGTTAATTGAAGCGGGGGACGAAGTAATTATTCCCGCACCCTACTGGTTGAGTTATCCTGAAATGGTGACGTTAGCGGGAGGAACATCGGTTATAGTGAACACTAGCCTAGAGAATCACTATAAAATCACCCCCGAACAGCTAGAAGCGGCAATTACACCGAAAACTAAATTATTTGTTCTCAATTCTCCCTCTAATCCCACCGGTATTGTCTATACTCCCGAAGAAATCGCAGCTTTAGCAAAAATTGTGGTTGAAAAGGATATTTTAGTGGTTTCTGATGAAATTTACGAGAAAATCCTCTATGATGGCGCAATTCACCGCAGTATCGCTTCTTTTGGTCCGGAAATCTTTCAGCGCAGTATTGTTAGTAATGGTTTTGCTAAAGCTTTCTCGATGACGGGGTGGCGCGTCGGTTACATAGCAGGACCGGTGGAAATTGTCAAGGCCATGACTAAGATCCAAGGTCATAGTACCTCTAATGTCTGCACTTTTGCCCAATACGGTGCGATCGCTGCTTTAGAGAGTCCCCAAGATTGCATCGAGGAAATGGTCAAAGCTTTTAGCGAGCGCCGACAGTATATTTTAGAACGAGTGCGATCGCTCCCTGGACTCAATTGTCCTACTCCCAACGGTGCTTTTTATGTGTTTATTGATATTAGTCAAACTGGTTTAAAATCCCGGGATTTTTGTCAGAAACTCCTAGAAACCCAAAAAGTAGCCGCTATCCCCGGTATTGCTTTCGGTGCTGATGATTGTATTCGTCTTTCCTATGCTACAGACCTAAAGACGATTGAAAAAGGATTCGATCGCATTGATAAGTTTATCGGCACTTTGTAGGATGATTACTGTATCTGTTAGGGTGAATTTTGTTCGCCCTTTTTTTTGGGTTTAACCACTTAGCTATTAGCCTTCAGCCGTCAGCTTTTATTTATTCTCCCCCGCAACGCACGCGAAGTAGTCTCCCTGCTCCCCAATTCATAATTCCTGATTCACCCCCTGTGCAACTATATTTTTAGTCTTGATTTACAAGGCTCTCAGAAATCAGCAGAGATAAAGTATCCTCTGGAACCCTGATTCTGTCGTTTTCAGTTGCACATCGCGTTAATTCATAATTCATAATTCATAATTGATAATTCATCGGGGCTTTTGTTAAGTTACATTAAGCCCTACAATAAAATCCTAGGGAGTTAGACGAAATTCGCTCGATCGCTCGGTCTTATCTGCTCCTAGCTGAGATAGAGAAAAGATAGCGCATCGAGAAACAGAAAACTTGAACTACTCAAGCCTTCGTCAATACTGCCCTTGTCATCTATCTTGAGTTATAACCTAGTGTCCCAAACCCTACCTAAACCTGCCCTAGAAAGGGAATTTTTGCCATTTACCCTACAGGATGTCCGTCTAGCTATCCCGGCACGTTGCTTCCAATCAAGCGTTTTTCGCTCTTTAGCCTACTTTTTTTTTGATATTGGCATTATTACCCTACTTTACTGGATAACTTACCAGATTAATCAAGCTTGGTTCTTCCCCCTTTTTTGGTTTATGCAGGGAACCATGTTTTGGGCCTTATTTGTCGTCGGTCACGATTGCGGTCACGGTTCCTTTTCCCGTTATCGTTGGTTAAATAACTTAATCGGTCATCTCAGTCATACTCCCATTCTCGTACCTTTCCACGGTTGGCGCATCAGTCATCGCACCCATCACGCTAATACCGGCAATATCGACACCGATGAAAGTTGGTATCCCGTCACGGAAACCCAGTATAACAATATGGCTTGGTACGAAAAATTAGCTCGTTTTCAGCTAATTTTATTTGTTTATCCCCTCTATCTTTTCCGTCGTTCCCCTAATAAACAGGGGTCCCATTTTATGCCCGAAAGCCCCCTCTTTCGCCCCTCGGAACGCTGGCAGGTACTGACTAGCACCTTTTGCTGTACCTTTATGTTAGGTCTATTAATCGGGGTGGGTATCAGCCAAGGCTTTTGGTTTCTGTTTAACTACTACATCATGCCCTATATCGTCTTTGTGGTTTGGTTAGACCTGGTGACATTCCTACACCACACCGAAGATGATATTCCCTGGTATCGCGGTCAAGATTGGTACTTTCTCAAAGGGGCGCTTTCTACCATCGATCGCGATTATGGCATCTTTAATCCCATCCATCACGAAATTGGTACTCACGTCGCCCATCACATTTTTATCACTATTCCCCACTATCATCTCCAAGAAGCAACCGAGGCTATCCGTCCCGTCTTAGGAGACTATTATCGCGTCTCGAAAGAACCGATTTTCAAATCTCTCTGGCGGTCCTACCGCAATTGTCATTTTGTCAGTGACCAAGGCAGTAAGGTTTTTTACCGCAAAAACTAATCCTATCTTAGTTATGAGGGGGAAACGGCAGCAAAATCTGCCTCCTCCTCTCACACCGAGAATAGTTGCCAAAACTAGCAATAAAGTCTTTTTCTTGATTTGGTTCAGTGGCAAGGAATTAAGCTGATGCAGTGAAATTGAACGACGTACAAAGGGAATGACATCGGCAGCATTGGCCAAGAATCAAACAAATATCCAAGCGGTTCTCTAGGATTTGATCATTTTGCTTTTCAACAGCTACTGACAAGAGGATATTAAGCGCCTAGAATCTAAAAATTTACGATCAAGCAGGTCTAAAGAGTGAGTTTTTATGATACTGTCTATTGTACTAGCTCAATTATTATAACTTTCCTATAAAAGATTAATTACTCAGACAGCAAAAAAAGTGGCAGATTATGACACAGGCAATCCTTACTCAAATCTTGAATCAGCTTGAGACTCTTGAGCTAAAAGAACTTCAGCTGCTTAATCAGAAGATTCAACAGTATCTTATGGATAAAGAAGAAGCTGACAAACAAGCGGTATTTCACCAATCTCTTCTTGATGCTGGATTAGTCAAGCAGATTAAGCGTCCTTCATCTCAACCGATAACTGAGCGACGATTGATTGAAATCGAGGGAAAACCTATTTCAGAAACGATTATTGAGGAACGCCGTTAAATGGCACTTTATTTCTTAGATAGTAGTGCCTTGGTCAAGCGTTATATCAGCGAAACCGGTTCAGCATGGGTATTGGAATTATTTACTGATGCTTTAAATAATGAAATATTTATTGCCGCAATCGCCAAGGTAGAAATTGTAGCTGCTATTACGCGAAGATCCCGCACTGGAAGTATTAGCGTTACGGATGCAGCGGCAATAGTTCATCAGTTGAGAAAGGACTCGCTTAAAGATTATCAAGTCATTGAAATTACCGAAAGTATAATTAATTCAGGAATGGTATTAGCGGAAACTTATGGTTTAAGAGGTTATGACGCAATCCAGTTAGCAGTAGGTTGTGCTGTTAATACACTTTGCCTAGCTAGTGGTTTACCTTCTATCACTTTTGTCTCGGCAGATAATGAATTGAATGTTGCTGTGATCAGTGAGGGATTGCTGATGGAAAATCCTAACAATCATCCGTCTTAAGTAAGCGATAAGCTGTGAACTCTGAAATTTTTAGAGTTTAAAAAGGTGGAAAAAATAATCCCCTTCAAGGGAGTAAAGGAATTAAGCTGATGCAGTGAAATTGAACGACGTACAAAGGGAATGACATCGGCAGCATTGGCCAAGAATCAAACAAATATCTAATTGGAGAAGCAACTAGAAATGTACCAAAGGAAATTAAGTCTCCCTATCCTCTTATTCCTTGGCGTTTAATCGGAGGAATGAGAAATATTTAGAAAAGGTGCTATTATGCTGAACAATACTTAACTTGTGTTAAAATCGGTTATGTTGTTAATTTAAGGGATAGTTACATGAAAATTGTTACTGTTACTGAGGCCAAAGAACAAATTGATGAATTAGTGAATGATACCAATGATAATCATCAACCGATTTTGTTATCTGGTACGAAAAAGAATGCTATTTTAATTGCTGAGGAAGATTGGAACTCTATTCAAGAAACGCTTTATTTGTATTCTATTCCTGGTATGGTAGATTCAATTATTGAAGGTGGCAACACTTCTATTGAAGATTGTCTGGATGAGGCGGGTATCAGAGCAATTTTAAATGGATAATTGGCAGTTGGTTTTTACCAAACAAGCGAAAAAAGATGCTGAAAAGCTGGCTCGTACTGGGTTGGCAAAACAAGCTAACGAGTTATTAAATATTCTTAAGTCAAATCCCTATCAATCTTATCCTGTTTATGAGAAACTCAGTGGCGATTTAGCGAGCTATTATTCTAGACGTATTAATATTCAGCATCGTTTGGTTTATCAGGTTATTCCAGAAGAGAAAGTTGTCAAAGTTATACGGATGTGGACTCATTATGAATAACCCCTTTTAATTTATTTTACCTAAAATGTCGGATGAATGCCCCCGCTAGATTTTTCGACAAGATACTCACCTTTGCGGGGGATGAAATCCGACCAGAATATCAACCGCGAAGCACGATTTTCATTCTACTATTTGTAGGTAAACTGTGTTATACTTAATTTAGCCAGGGTCGAGGATTAATCAATGCTAGTCGTAGAAGCCAAGTTAAAAAACGGGACACCAGAGAGCCAGGGAAATTTATTGTAATTTCTCAATAATACTGATAATGATTCTCTTTAGCTGGGGGAGATTGTTTTGAATCACTTTCCAGACGACTTTTTCATCAATTGCCCAATATTCATGAACTAATTTATCCCGCATACCTGCGATGTTTTTCCAAGGAATATTAGGATAATTAACTCTCACTTCATCAGGAATATTTTTGACTGCTTCCCCAATTATTTCAATTAATTTTACTGCCGAAAGAAAGATTTCTATCTTAGTTGAAAATTCTTCAAAGCTTAGATACTGAGTCATCTTTTCTAGTTGACAAATTGCCTCTAGAATGTCTTGCAAGAAATCTCTAAATTCCCGTTGCGTCATACATAAATAACCTCGGATAAAATTCTTTCTCGCCTTCTTCCTTTTAAGCCATTTTTACTGATAACATCCGCTTTTACCTTAAGTAAATCACTTAAATAATATTCCATATCTACTAAATCCAGTAAACTAGGCGGTTCTGTATAATCTATCAGAATATTAACTTCACTATTTTCCTGCACTTCTCCTTTTACATAATCTCCAAAAATACCTAATTCACTGACATGATACTTTTCTTTTACTAAGGACTTAACTTGACCCAAAATCGCTTTAATTTCTTCTAAATTTTTCATGATGCTTACCTTCTAAGATAACGGAAAAGACTTTTACCCTACTGATCAAAATTTTATTTCCTGTATCTGTATTGTAGCAGATAGCGGATGAAAGGATAAACCATACTCCTTAAAATCATGAGAATTGAGAGAGTTATGCCAAAAATACCCCCTCAACTGACTGAATGAAGAGGCATTTATAGTATTTTTAGAAGCAATTTAGCCTACTTTTCTGGTTTCTTTTTCGATGGATTGGGAGGGTTTTAGTTTACGCTTCAGGGTTGAAACTGCGCCGAGTGTACTGACTACCAGGAGACTTAAAGTTCAAGTTTTCCAGACAGAAAATTAAACTAATTAAACATTCATATTAGTGTTTGTTAAATCTAATGTGTATCGCATCGCCTCTTCCAATTGCTGTAAATAACTAGAAGAAAGTGTCCCCAACTGTCTCTGAAGTCGTTGTCTATCAATAACAACAATTTGATAACATAAGGCTACTGATTCCTGATTTAAGCATCCTTGTCCTGCGGGAATAACCATTGTTCCGGGGATTTGTGCGCGACGTAAATTACTGGTTAATGGAATTACAACAACAGTGCTAGTGAAGCGATCAATATTGTTATGTTGGACAATAATAACAGGTCGAATACCAGCTTGTTCTGAACCACGACTCGGATTCAAATCAGCTAGATAAATATCGCCTCGCATTTATTCCTTATCCTCTTGTTCAAGGTGAGATAAATAATCGGGTAAAATACTTTCTGAAAAGCTAATATCCTCTTGAGCAAATTCATTTTGTAACGATTGTGCTTCTGCATCTGAAATATTATCCCATTTCTGAAAACGTGAATTTCTTTGTAAGGATTTGACAAATTCAAGGACTTTTTGCTGTTTTTCTAGCGGTAAAGTCTTAATACTTTGCAAAATCTGGTCTTGAAGATTATTAATATGGGTGACAGACATTTCAACTTTTACTATATTTACACTAGGCCAACCATTTTACCATAAAAAACCCTCTTGTTGTCAATTAGTTAGCAACAATTAAATAATAGACAATAAACAATACACAAAAAATACCCCCTCTACTGACTGAATGAAGGGGCATTTATGGTATTTTAGTGGGCAATTTAGCCTACTTTTGTGGTTTCTTTTTCGGTAGATTGGGATGATTTTAGTTTGCGTTGGAGGGTTGAAACTGCGCCGAGAGTACCGAGTGCGAGGAGGAAAGTTATAATTTGAGGAACACTATTAGATATGTAGATATGATTAGATAAGGTACAATAAAAGATGAAGATGCACCTACTTAAGCCATGAAACAAGTTCTCAAAAATATTGAGGTATCAGAGATTCCCACACTAATCGATACATGGATAGATATTCCTGTAAATTAATCGATAGTAAAAAATGTGGGATATCCCGAACGATCAGCCCGTATGAAATAATATGTATTGACTGGAACACCATGTAAAGGTGGTATGGCTAAATAACAACGCCGGAAAGTTTTATCCAAAATAGTTTTTTGCATACATCTTTTTACCAATTTTGCGGGGATCAGGCAACTAGTGCTACTAAAAGTTGCACCAGGAATACCTGGCACTATCGAAAATCTGTCATGATCATTTATACACTTATATACTTGACCAGATTGAGCTATTAAAAAGTCTTTGTTTTCACTTAAGTTAAATGTTTTAGCTTGTCGAGACACAGTTAGTCCCAATAAAGTTAATACAGCCGTTATGTATATTACACTTGTTTTCATTAATGTATCTCCTCAAAGTGCGAGCGCTCCCCCTCGCAGCCAGATTAAGCAACAACCCAACACCAAAGGCGGACAAAACAAAAATACACACTCCCCCCCCCACAACTGTATTAAAAGTTACAATTTAATAAATTTTTATATTTCTCTCTTAATCCCGATAAAGAAACCGCAGAACCAAGTCGGTTGTGAACAGCCCACCGCTTTTACCATTTTTGGTTAGTATCTGGATGTGGTATTATTTGAGGTGTGTTCGGATTATCTGATACGATCAAGGTCTATGACAACTTACTATGAAATCCTCAGCCAAATAGAGAATCTTCCCCTTACGGATAAGTTGCGACTTTTAGAGGATTTAAAAACTATCATCAAGCCGACCGTAGCGCCAAAAGATGACGATGAGATCATTCCAGCCGAAGAACTTGCTGAAAGCCAAGCAGCATGGCAAGATTATTTATCCGGTCGAGATACTGGAATCACTTCAACAGAATTAAAATACAAATTATTTGGAGATAAACTTGGCTGATTATATTCTACTTAGACAAGCAGAACGCTCCTTAGAAAGGATGCCTAAAAATGATCAAATTCGTCTTCTTGAAGCTTTGGATACTTTGATTTCGGATTCTACAAAATTAGATATTAAACCCCTTTACGGAAGAGATGAACTAAGATTGCGAGTAGGTAAGTATCGAGTGTTGTTTTTTGAAGACAGAAATAACAATCTATAGCGTTTTTCAGTCTGCTGAGGTACAAAAGTTATGGGTTTTAGGCAAAAGGCAAGAGGCAAAAGGGAAGAAAATAGGTGTACCTCACTAGCTTAGGAAACGCTATATTAATTCTGCTTTGTCGTGATCGCGTCACAAATCTTAAGTTATATATCTCTCACACTGGCGATCGCTTCCTTTCCCCTGTTTTACTGCTTCTCAGGCGAACTATTCTCATTCCGTGAGATATTGTGACGCAGTATGTCTGATTCGCCTTTGCCTTCTCCCTTGACTGATCCTCAACTCGATCGCCAACTAAATTAAACACAATTAATATCAACCGACGGGATTCAACTGACCCAATTCGACGCTCACCGCATCAAAGCGATTGTCCCCGGGACGATAGGAGAGAATTTCCAATTCCTAGTTAACAATAACGGGTACGGTAGGGATCGAACCTACAACCGTCCGCTTAGAAGGCGGATGCTCTATCCATTGAGCTACGTACCCAGGGAAGCACAATTATAAATTATACCTCCAAAAGTGACAAGTGGTAGGACTGATTTTCAATGATGATGGTGGTGTCCGTGGTGATGATGATGGTGATCGGAATGAATGTGAGGAATTGTTACAGAACTATTGACAGATAAAGCCTCTTGTGATAGCAAAGCTTCGATATGTTCCCAGGCCCAATCGGCGGCCATCTGACAAAATTCGGGGTTATCGTTGACACAGGCCATCTGCACATAATTAACTTGGTCGTGCTTGCGGCGTAAAGCTTCGATAATATGCTCCACATCCAGTAAAGTTTCGTGATTTTCCGTAGCAAAGCCAATCGGCATGAAAATTAAGGCTTTTGCCCCCAATTCAATCAAATTCTTCGCCGCTAACTCTGCATTCGGTTGCGTCCATTTAATTAAGGGGGTTTGGTGATTTAACCAACCCACAGAAATCAAGGGATAACGATAGATTAATTTTTCCCGGACCAACTCGTATAAAGCTTGACTTTCATCGATTCCCGACGTAAATCCCTTAGCTTCGTGGGGACAACCGTGATTCATTAAAATAATGCCAATTTGCGAGGGAAGACAGCTACTAGCTACCTCAGCAGCGATTTTTTCCTCCACTAACCGCGCCATTAAATCTATATAAGCGGGTTGGTTATAAAACGAGGGAATATAGCGCAATCCTTTGACCCAATGTTCCCCCGTTTGTCCTTGAGCTAAAGCTTTGTTAACTTGTTCGATGGCAATGCCACTGGTAAAGATAGAATCAACAACGAGGAGAGGATAGATCAAAATTTTCTCAAATCCCCGCTCGCGGATTTCCGTTAACACCTGTGCCGGTAAAAAAGGCGCACAGAAGTTAAACGCTTTGAATACCTCCACCCGATTACCCCATTTTGCCTGTAAATTGCGCTCGATTTCCTGTCTTTGATGCTCGAAAATGTGGTTATGGGGCGAAATAAAGTGATTATGCTGGTGTTGCCATTCGTGTAGGTCAAATATGGCCAATAATTTCGCTAGGGGAGGATAAACCCAAGTCGGTACGGGAGCGAACTTAGCCGTCAGCAGATTTAAGGCCTGTTCATTATAGTTGGCGAAGTCCTCGTAACTCTCCACTTCCCCGTATCCCATCAATAATACCGCCACTCGATCGCTGTGGTTGTGGGTAGCGGCTAACTGTTGTTGATCTGAAATGGCAACCACGTTTTTAACCCCGATTTTTTAAGTGAAAAACGCTATATCACTGGGATAGTAGCATTTTTCCATCCTATCCCCTCGCACGCGATAGACCGCTAAAAATTTATAACCTCTACAGAATCATACAGATTGCTTATCATCCTGATTAATAAAACGATATGTAAAGAAACTTTAAATAATGTTAAGATCGTTGCAGTCCCACCTATGAGAGATATGACAGCAGGCGTGTTTGGTAGCTTACCTTTTTCCAATCAGAGCGGCGATCAACTCATCAGTAAAGTGGTGAGTGCTGCAATCGCTGCATTATTCAAACGCACAGGCAAGCTGACAGCGACTGTCCGCGCCGAACCCGTAGCCAAATTACTGCAAGGCAGTATCGACGGTTTTGACTTTATCGGTCAGTCGATGCTCATGTACAATGGCCTACGCATCGAGGCCATGGAATTGTATGTGCAGGCGGTGGCGATCGATTTTAGTGCCATTTTTACCGGACAGGTGAAACTCCGTCAACCGACGCGGGCCACTTTGCGGGTAGTTTTAACGGAAGAAGACTTAACCACCTCTTTTAATACACCTTTTATTGTCGAAAAACTGCAAAGATTAGAGTACGAAGGTAAATCAATTCACTGTCAGAATACGGAATTAATTCTCAATGACGATAAAACTTTAACTCTGAAAAGTCTAATTAAATTGGGAGAAGAAGAACCAATTCTTCTAGAAATGACCACTGCTGTGGTTGTGGAAGAAAGGCGAAAAATTCAATTTGTCGAGGTGGTTTATCAAGGCGACGAAAGATCGAAAGCTTTAGGAGAAGCTTTAATCAGCCACGTTAACAACCTTATGGATTTAGATAAATTTGCCCTCGATGGTACTCAATTAAGAGTCGATCGACTACGTTTAAAAGATAAACAGATTATCTTTTATGGTATCGCCGATATCGATCGTTTTCCCCAAAGAAAATAGGCAACCATCAACGGGTCTAAAAATATCAAGAGTCTTACAGACTTCACCCTAAAAATGAAGTATAACCTAATTTGGTATTGACTCCTGAATCCTGACTCCTGAATCCCCAAAACGAAAACCTCGTATCTCACCATTGAGATAACTGCTGTAGGTTTCAATCGTGCTTGTGGTGACAGGGAGGCACGGGATCGTAACCTCCGGGGTGAAAGGGATGACAACGGAGAATACGCTTAATTGCCAACCAAGAACCCCGCAGCACACCAAAGCGATCAATCGCTTCCATGGCATACTGGGAACAGGTGGGTTGAAAACGACAGGAAGGGGGAAATAGAGGCGAAATAAACCGTCGATATCCCTTAATTAAACCAATAAAAATTCCTTTCATCAATGTCACCTCGATCGCCTAAACTAAATAGATAGTCAATTTTCGCTTTTGCCACGTGGAACTATCCCACTCTCTCCTATTTTCGATCGGTTTAGTCGCCTGTTACCTAGTTGTTCTGATTCTGATCGCTGAAAAATTAAAAAGGGTTTTCAGTACCGATGGCGAAATTACCCGCAAAGTTGTCCACATTGGCACGGGAAACGTCATCCTTTTGGCCTGGTGGTTAAATATCCCCGCTTGGGTGGGAATAAGTGCGGCCATCCTAGCGGCAACTATCGCTATCCTATCCTATTTTTTTCCCATTTTGCCCAGTCTTAATAGTGTCGGTCGCCGCAGTTGGGGAACTTTGTTTTATGCTGTTAGTATCGGTGTTCTCGTGGGTTATTTTTGGCCAATTTCTCACCCCGAATACGCGGCAATGGGTATTTTAATTATGGCGTTAGGAGACGGGTTAGCAGCCCTAGTCGGACAAAATTTCGGTCAACATCCCTACAAAATTTTCGGCAGTGGCAAAAGTCTGGAAGGTTCCCTGACTATGTTAGGAATCAGCTTTTTAGTCAGCTTGATTATTTTATCTTTTATTAATGGCATGAATCCGCCAATTATTTTAGTATCTTTATTAACAGCGATCGGAGCTACTATTCTAGAAACTTTCTCGAAACTAGGTATAGATAATCTCACTGTACCGATTGGTAGCGCCGCCATTGCCTATTTTCTTACCCAAATTTTCATCTCAATCTAGGCTATCTCAGCTTTCAAACTACCGAAGACCGATGATATTCACTGGTAACTGATAACTGATCACTGGTAACTGATAACTGATAACTGATAACTGATAACTGATATGACTTTTACGATCACTCAAAACCAAAATCAAGATCTTACCTATTGTCTCAAGGATGAAGATGCTGACGCTTATCTGGAAGTGGTTCCCGCTAGGGGAGGAATCATCACCCGTTGGCAAATTTGCGGAGAAGATATTTTATATCTGGACACAGAAAGATTCAAAGATCCTAACCTCAGTGTGCGCGGAGGAGTCCCGATTTTATTCCCTATCTGTGGCAACTTACCCGATAATAGCTATCAACACCAAGGCCGAAACTATAGCCTCAAACAACACGGATTTGCTCGTGATTTACCCTGGCAAGTGAGCAAACAAAGCACAGAAACTGCCGCTAGTTTAACCCTAGAATTAAACAGCAATGAAGCCACTCGTCAAGTCTATCCCTTTGATTTTCAATTAATCTTTACCTATCAACTGCAAGGAAACAGCCTCAAAATTCACCAAAAAGTTATTAATCTTTCCCCCGAAAAAATGCCCTTTTCTATCGGGTTCCATCCCTACTTTCAAGTCAACGATAAAACCCGATTATCCTTTGATATTCCCTCCTCCCAATACCTCGACCAACGCACGAAGACCCTCCATTCCTACTCTGGCAACTTTGACTTTAATCTCGAAGAAATTGATGCCGCTTTTCCGCAAATTACGCGCCATCAAAGTAGTTTTAGTGATTCCTATCATCAGCGTCAAATTGTCCTCGGTTACGACGATCTGTACACAACTCTTGTTTTTTGGACCCTGAAAGATAAAAATTATATCTGTCTCGAACCTTGGAGCGCTCCCCGCAACGCCCTCAACACAGGCGAACATTTGACCTACCTAGAACCCCAGAGTAGCCGCGAGGCGATCGTGGAAATGCGAGTCAATCAAATTTAAATTACCCCTTGACTTAGCCCCGATAAGATGTTATATTGATAAATCGTGTGCAGAACACGAAACGGGTCGCTAGCTCAGCGGTAGAGCACTCGGCTTTTAACCGATTGGTCTTGGGTTCGAATCCCAGGCGACCCATAAAAACTTACTGATACAGAAAGATTGACTTGTCTTCCCCTGTCTATGGATTAGCCTTGCATACCAGCAGTCCCCAACTAGGACTGGCCCTCTCTAATTTCAGCGATGATAGTCGTCAACAAACTTGGGACTTAGACAGGGACTTATCGAACCTATTCCACCCCTATCTAAAACAGTTCCTAGCCCCGCAAAAATGGGCTGATTTAGCCTTTCTAGCCACCGCTAAGGGGCCGGGGAGCTTTACCAGTACCCGCATCGGGATAGTCACCGCTAGAACCCTAGCACAACAATTACAGCTACCGATTTTTACCGTCTCCAGTTTAGCGGCCTTTGCTTGGTCACAACGGGATTTTTACCCCCTCGATACCCATCTCGCCCTAGAAATGCCCGCAACTAGGGGAAAATTGTATGTGGGCATCTATCGGGGTAATCGGGTTTATTTAGCTGATAGCCTGATGACTCCGGAACAATGGCAGCAGACTTTAGAAAACTTAACTATTCCCTATCAAAGATTAGCTACACCCGATTATTTAGGCATAAATGCCCCCGATATCCTCGATTTAGCCCATTTGGACTGGCAAACGGGAAAACGCCCCCATTGGTCGGAGGCGCTACCATTTTACGCGATGTGATTAAGTTGAACGGCTCATTTACCGGAGTGATAACATGGTTTAGTATAAGCTCGATCAATATGGAATCAAGACTCGTGTTATCTACTCTCCTAGCCGATTTCAAGATCATTTTTGAACGTGACCCCGCTGCCCGCAACTGGTTAGAGGTACTGTTTTGTTATCCCGGATTACAAGCTTTACTGTGCCATCGCTTCGCCCATTGGCTATATCAGATCGGGATTCCCTTTATTCCCCGTTTAATTTCCCATTTTGCCCGTTTTCTGACTGGTATCGAAATTCACCCCGGCGCCCAAATAGGTCAGGGTGTTTTTATCGACCATGGCATGGGAGTGGTCATCGGAGAAACCGCCATTATCGGTGATTATGCCCTCATCTATCAAGGAGTTACTTTAGGAGGGACGGGGAAAGAAAGCGGTAAACGTCACCCGACTTTAGGGGAAAATGTGGTCGTCGGCGCTGGGGCTAAGGTTTTAGGTAATATTTATCTGGGTAATAACGTTCGCGTTGGTGCTGGTTCTGTGGTCCTGCGCGATATTCCCGCCGATTGTACCGTCGTTGGTGTACCAGGTCGTTTAATCTATCGCGCTGGGACGCGGGTGCAACCTCTCGAACACGGTGATTTACCCGACTCGGAAGCGGTGGCTATTCGCGCTTTGGTGGACCGCATCGAACAACTGGAAAAACAAGTGTACGAATTGCGGCTAGAACGGTCAAAAGAACCAGATTATCGGATTAATTGCCCAGTTTTAGCCCATTTAGAAGAAGAAGCGAGTCATAGCTGTTGTCCTGGGGCCGATCGGGATATGCGCGAGTTTCTCGAAAGGGCGGTTTAACCCCGATAATCTTCTGATATGATAGAAGACTGGTTTTCTAAATAAGTGGTTTTAATTAAATAGAAGATAGATTTTGCCTTCGCTCCCCCCTGCCCCCCCTTAATCCCCCCTTGATAAGGGGGGTATCTGACAATTTTTAATAACTACTTACTTACTAGCTGAAACTCATTCATCAAGGCTATGATTGTTAAGGACTACTTGGCACCGTCCGATGGCTCAAACTGACTCAATCCGTATCCGTGGCGCACGACAACACAATCTCAAAAATGTTGATCTCGAATTACCCCGCAATCAGTTGATTGTTTTTACGGGAGTTTCGGGATCGGGCAAATCTTCCCTCGCTTTCGACACCATTTTTGCCGAGGGACAGCGCCGCTATGTGGAGTCCCTCAGCGCCTACGCACGTCAATTTTTAGGACAATTAGATAAACCCGATGTGGATGCGATCGAGGGTTTAAGTCCGGCTATTTCCATCGACCAAAAATCCACTTCCCACAATCCCCGCTCTAGTGTGGGAACTGTTACGGAAATTTACGATTACTTGCGTTTATTGTTCGGTCGTGCCGGTGAACCCCATTGTCCCCATTGCGATCGCAATATTGCCCCCCAAACCATCGATCAAATGTGCGATCGAGTGATGGAATTAGCCGATAAAACCCGATTTCAAATCTTAGCCCCAGTAATTCGCGGCAAAAAAGGCACTCATAAGCAATTAATCTCTAGTTTGGCGTCCCAAGGCTTTGCCCGGGTGCGGATTGACGGCAAGGTAGTAGAATTATCCGAGGGCATCGAGTTAGATAAAAAACATCTTCATGATATTGAAATTGTTATCGATCGCCTGATCAAAAAAGAGGGTTTACAGGAAAGATTAGTGGATTCTTTAACCACTTGTTTAAAGCATTCCGACGGTGTAGCGATTGTGGAAATTCTCGATGAGAATAACGAAGATAATCCCGAAGTTACCAAAGAAATTGTCTTTTCCGAGAAATTTGCCTGTCCCGAACACGGGGCAGTTATGGAAGAATTATCCCCCCGTTTATTCTCTTTTAATTCTCCCTATGGTGCTTGTCCCAACTGTCACGGATTGGGCAGTTTACGGAAATTTTCGGCAGATTTAGTCATTCCAGACCCGAAACAACCGGTTTATTCTGCCATTGCCCCCTGGTCAGATAAGGATAACTCCTACTATCTTTCTCTCCTCTACGGTTTAGGGCAAGCTTTAGGTTTTGAAATTCAAACCCCTTGGCAGAAACTAACAAAAACCCAGCAAGATATAATTCTGTATGGTAGTAAAGAACCGATCTATTTTGAAGATGACTACCGTTACGATACTGGTCGCGGTTACTATCGAGAATTTGCTGGAGTTATCAATATCTTAGATAGAAATTATCAAGAAACCACCTCGGAAGTTATCAAACAAAGACTAGAGAAATATATTGTTAACCAAACCTGCGAAGTTTGTCACGGAAAAAGATTAAAACCGGAAGCTTTATCGGTACGTTTAGGACAATATACGATCACGGATTTTACCGGAGTTCCCATTCGGGATTGTTTGCAGAGAATTAATGATTGTCATTTAACCCCAAGACAGGCATTAATTGGGGAATTAGCCCTCAAAGAAATCAAAGCGAGACTACAATTTTTAATCGATGTGGGATTAGATTATCTTACCCTCGATCGACCAGCGATGACTTTATCCGGGGGAGAATCCCAACGAATTCGATTAGCGACTCAAATCGGTTCGGGATTAACGGGAGTATTATACGTTCTCGATGAACCTAGCATCGGATTACACCAAAGAGATAATAGTAAACTGTTAGAAACCCTGCAAAGATTGCGAGATTTAGGTAATACTTTAATCGTCGTCGAACACGACGAAGAAACGATTCGGGCAGCCGATTATGTGGTCGATATTGGTCCCAAAGCGGGCATTCATGGCGGAGAAATCATCTGTCAAGGCAGTTTTAAAACCCTTTTGAAATCCAAAAAATCGATAACAGGGGCCTACCTATCGGGACGCAAAGTTATTGAAACTCCTCACCAAAGAAGGTCTGGGAATGGTAATGCTTTAGTTTTAAAAAATTGCCATCAAAATAACCTAAGAAATATCGATGTAACGATTCCTTTAGGAAAATTAGTCTCGATTACGGGGGTATCTGGTTCGGGCAAATCCACCCTAATTAATGAGTTATTATATCCAGCTTTACAACATCATTTAACCCGTTTAACTCCCTTCCCCAAAGAATTAGAGAAAGTGGAAGGATTGGACGCGGTTGATAAAGTAATTGTCATCGACCAATCACCGATAGGACGCACTCCTCGGTCAAATCCTGCCACCTATACGGGGGTTTTTGACATTATTCGCGAGATTTTCACCGAAACCATCGAAGCAAAAGCTAGGGGTTACAAAGCGGGGCAGTTTTCTTTTAATGTTAAGGGAGGACGCTGTGAAGCTTGCCTAGGCCAAGGGGTAAACGTCATCGAGATGAATTTTCTCCCCGATGTCTATGTGCAGTGTGATGTGTGTAAAGGGGCGCGTTATAATCGGGAAACCCTACAGGTTAAGTATAAAGGTTATTCGATCGCCGATGTCTTAGATATGACGATCGAGGAAGCATTAAAAGTCTTTGAAAATGTCCCCCGGGCTACCACCAGATTACAAACTCTCGTGGATGTGGGTTTAGGATACTGTAAACTCGGTCAAAGCGCCCCCACTTTATCCGGTGGAGAAGCGCAAAGGGTGAAATTAGCGGCCGAATTATCCCGACGGGCCACGGGAAAAACTCTATATTTGATCGATGAACCGACTACGGGTTTATCTTTTTATGATGTGCATCATCTCTTAGATGTGTTACAAAGATTGGTCGATAAAGGTAATTCGATTATCGTCATCGAACATAATCTCGACGTGATTCGCTGTAGCGATTGGATTATTGATTTGGGACCGGAAGGAGGGGACAAGGGAGGAGAATTAATCGCGGTGGGAACACCGGAAACCGTGGCTAAATGTGAAAGATCCTACACCGGTCATTATCTTGCCCAAGCATTACTTCAATATCCCCCAAAAAAGCGGGATAATATTAGGGAAGAACACAGAGATAATAAAGCCAATGATCAAGATTAGTATTTAACTCTTGTTCGCTCTTAATTTCCTGACCGGTTTTCCAAGAATAAATTTTAATCTCTTGAAAGTAAGACCTTAACTGTCTTAATTGTTCTTTGGGTGTGGCGTAATAATTTTGCAGACGAAAATTATGGGGTTCATCCCGAATAATTGCATAGTCAGCAGTCAATAACTGTTGGTAGCTAAGAGAGGGATTACAGGCACGCAAAATCACCCAGAGGACTAAATTTACATAGCTACTAAAAGGATTGAAACTAATCTTTTTTTTCCAATCGAATTCTGGGATAATTCCCTGAAGATTATGACTAGAAAAACAAAAATAACCGCCAGTTTTACCGATGCGGCTAATTTCCTCTAAAACTAGAAAACGGTCAGCAGGGGAAATATAATCAATGCCATTAAAACTAAAGAGAATAAAGTCAAAATAATTATCCGCAAATTGTTCTAGATTTCTAGCATCGGCCACTTGCCAGACTAAATGGGGGAATTTTTGACGACAAGCGGCGATCATTTCCGCAGAATAATCAACACCGATATATTCTCCCACAAGAGGGGCAAAATACTTCGTAGTTCGTCCCGCACCTACCCCTAAATCAAGCATTTTCATGGTTGATAAACGCTCTTGCAGCAGGGTTAAAATTGTCTTTTCTGCTGGCTGTAGCGCGGTTAATTGGGCATAATAACCGACAATACTAGGGTCTCTATAGGTTTGCTGATTTTTATCCTTAATCATTCTCGATCGCTCTTTCCTACTGCCATCTTTAAGAAAATATTTAGACTATCATAAGATGCGCTTAAATTATCCAATTGGCATCAATGGAGATTTTTAGTTCTTTTGTCTTATCTACAAGGATAGCATTTTCCAAAAGTGATAAAAGAAATGTAAAGTTATTTTATAGTAGTTGTCTTTGGTGTCTGTCTGTGTTACAATTACCACAACCAGTCATTATTAACACTTAGATAAAAAACTTCAAATATTATCTTAATCAATAGGAAAAAACATTTGTCTTGAGATGATATGAACAAAACTATTTTGAGCAATGCAATATTTATGACGTTTTTTTTATCGACGGTTAGTCATGGATATACTCAGAATGAGGCTTCTTTTCCTATTCGAGCTTTGGAAGGAGATAATTGTAATCGAGTAGTTGAATTGATCTATCAATCAGAAAAATTAGCATCAAATGACTCTAGCACAAAAGTTTATTTTGAAGGGTTTTTAAGAAGAATAGGAAAAGATGAAGATCAAACAAATACATCGGGATTTTGTGAACCAGCAACGGACAGGGAAACTCTATCTATTAAGATTATTATTGAAAATAATAATGAAATAAAAAAGATTGAATTACGTTCAGAAAAATTTCCTGGATATATAATATTCACACCCATATCTTTCGATATAAAAAATAATTATATTTTAGCTCGATACTATTTAGCTAATAACTGGGGTTCAGTAGATACTGGATATTTCACATACGATCTAAAATCCGATAAATTATCTTATATAGAAGCTTGTCAAGAAGAAGATTGGGTCGAATATAGAGGCTTTATTTCTTCATTAGAAATTGCTTTTAAGTGTTCTTCTTACGGTCAAGATCCAACAGAAACATCATTTATTTATGATATTTTTAATTCTAGCAATGGTCAAGTTTATCGAGTCAGAGAAAGAATCAGAATCAAACACGAAAAATTTGGTGAAATTGTTGATTCAATGTCAATCATCAAAAGGCAGGTTTTTTAATTAAATAAATCCTGTTAATACTGTATCAAAAATTATAGCTAGTTTAACGCTATTTTACATTTATAAGGAACTTAATCGGGTCGATAAAAGCAGAAAGTATTAATTCCAGATATAATACAAAGTCGTTAATAAGAAGGTTAAAAACAGTGGTTCACCATCGTTAAGAAAATATTTAGACTATAATAAGATGCGCTCAAATTATCCCCTTGGCATCAATGCAGATTTTTAGCTCTTTTGTCTCATCTACGGCCACTTTTGCCGAATTATCCCTACAAGCAGCCAAGGCCCCTGTTGATACCCTCACGGGTTGGTCATTAGAGGATCGCGATCCGCAGGTGATCGAAAAATTTGTCCCCCTTCTGGATTGGTTTTATCACCATTATTTTCGCGTCAAAACCGATGGTTGGGAAAATATTCCCCCCTCAGGACAAGTATTATTCATCGGCTCCCATAACGGCGGTTTAGCGGCTCCCGATATGTTTATGATGATGTATGATTGGTTTCAACGCTTTGGCAGCGATCGCTTAATCTATGGTTTGATGGATTCGCGAGTCTGGCGAGTTTTTCCATCCCAAGCGCATCTAGTGGCCCAAATGGGGGCCATTCATGCACATCCGAAAATGGCGATTGCAGCTTTGAATAGTGGTGCTAGTGTACTAATTTATCCAGGAGGTGCTACGGATGTTTTCCGTCCCCACAGTTTAAGAAATAAAATTCATTTTGCCGGTAATCTAGCTTTTGTTAAACTAGCTTTACAGTACGAAGTGCCGATTATTCCCGCCATTTCCCACGGCGCTCACTCGACCCTGTTTGTCCTCGAAGATATTTATCCTCAATTAAAAGAATTGCATAAACAGGGTATGCCTTGGCCTTTCGGTATTGACCCTGGGACCTGTCCCATCTATTTCGGTTTACCCTGGGGACTAGCTATCGGTCCCTTGCCGAATATTCCCTTACCTGTGCCGATACATACCCGGGTTTGTCCCCCAATTATTTTTGAACGTTACGGCAAAAAAGCGGCCCGGGACCGCCGTTATGTACGCGAATGTTATGAGAAAGTCTGTTATTTGATGCAGCAACAACTCGATCAATTAGTGGCGGCCAATTCTCCCTGATACTATACAGGAAAGTGGGGACAGAGCGATCGCACTTGAGGATGGCTGCGGTCAAATTAACCCGCTTGTGAGATAATGAAGTGTTTTGAGCAAAGTTATCAGTACAAAGTTTTCTCTTGAGATTTGACGATTATTTGGGGAATGCAGAAAATTATGAAACTATTACCCGCAGAATGCCAGCATTTACAAGACAAAGTAGCCATAGTAACCGGGGCCTCGCGAGGAATCGGTAAAGCGATCGCCTTGGAATTAGCCAGCCAGGGTGCTACTGTAGTGGTGAACTATGCTAAATCTAGCAGTGCTGCCGATGCCGTTGTCGAAGAAATTACCGCGGCCGGGGGAAAGGCAATAGCTCTACAAGCAGATGTGGCTAAAAGCGAAGAAGTGGATAATTTAGTGGACAGTACCAAGCAAAAATTCGGTCATATTGATGTCTTAGTTAATAATGCCGGTATTACCCGGGATACCCTGATGTTAAGAATGAAATTAGAAGACTGGCAAGCGGTCATCGATCTCAATTTAACCGGGGTTTTTCTCTGCACTCGCGCCGTCAGTAAATTGATGTTAAAACAGAAAAGCGGCCGCATAATTAACATCACTTCCGTATCCGGTTTGATGGGTAATCCGGGTCAATCTAATTACAGCGCCGCTAAAGCTGGTGTTATCGGTTTAACAAAAACTTTAGCCAAAGAATTTTCCAGTCGAGGCATTACTGTTAATGCCGTGGCCCCCGGCTTTATTGAAACCGATATGACTCATGACCTCAAAGCAGATGAAATTCTCAAATATATCCCCCTCTCCCGTTATGGAAAACCGGAAGAAGTCGCCGGAATGGTGCGTTTTTTAGCCGCCGATCCAGCCGCTATTTATATCACTGGTCAAGTCTTTAACGTCGATGGTGGTATGGTTATGGCTTAATTCAGTTATCAGTTATCAGTCGTTGGTCGTCAGAATTTAGCTTTTTTATCCCAACTCTGGCACTCTCATCTCCCCACTTCCCAATTCATAATTCATAATTTATAATGACTTACTGTTTAGGAATTATCAATCGTTTTGGCATTGTTATGGGGGCGGATTCTCGTACAAATGCGGGAGTCGATTATATCTCGGCCTATCGGAAATTATTTGATTTTTCGGTGTCGGGAGAAAGGGTAATTATGGTCTGCACATCCGGCAATTTATCGATTAGCCAAGGAGTGATTCACGAACTAAAAAGAGATCTGCACAATCAAGAGGATAAAAATCTCCATTCTCTGAATCATCTCTACGATATCGCCCACTATATCGGTGATAAAAGTCGTCAAGTACAAGCTAGGGAAAGAACTTGGCTAGAAAAAGATAATATTGATTTTAAATGTAACTTTATTCTTGGGGGACAAATTAAAGGAGAAGACCAGCAATTATTCCTGATTTATCCCCAAGGAAATCATATTCAAGCCACCAAAGAAACGCCCTTTTTACAGATAGGTGAAACTAAATACGGTAAACCGATTCTTGATCGCACCATTACCTATGATACACCCCTAGAGGAAATGGCCAAATGTGCCTTACTTTCCATCGATTCGACCATGAAATCGAATATTTCCGTCGGACCGCCTATCTATTTGAGTATGTATGAAGCTAATAGCCTAAGCCTACGTCATAAGTTACAATTGCGCCTAGGAGATCCCTACCTAGCCAAAATGCGGAAACTCTGGGAAGATTACGTCCGGCAAGCTTTCGAGGCTATGCCCAATGTGGAATGGCATTATACCGATGAAGACCCCAAAGAGGATATCATAATAGATTAAGTAACTCTTTGTGAATTAACTTTACAACTCGATGATCATTGTTACCTTGATGTTGGCAGGTAGTCTAGCTTGGTTTTTTAGTAGCCTTGCTGGTGGGGGCAGCCCCCTGATTCTACTCCCCGTTTTAGGTTGGTTTCTCGATGCTGCCGTCATTCCTCCGGTTTTGACCACGGGGATGCTACTCGGTAACGTCCAACGCATGGGAATGTATTGGCGGGCCATTGACTGGCCCTCGACGGTGTGGTATTTACCCGGCGCAATTATGGGATCTACCCTCGGTGCTTTTGTCTTTGCCCATTTACAATTCAAATGGTTACCGCTAGTTTTGGGGATTTTTCTGGTTTTATCCTCGCTTAAACAATTATTTCCCCAAGAAGAAAATTCTTTTTTTGAGATTAAAACTTGGTATTTTATGCCCTCGGGATTTATCTACGCTTTCCTGTCAGGATTAGTTGGTAGTACCGGCCCGATGATGAACCTGTTTTATATCAACTATGGGCTAGTTAAAGAGCCAATGGTGGCAACGAAATCCGTTCACATGGTAGTAGTTCATATAGCCAAATTAATCGCCTACGCAGCTTTTGGAGTTTTACATCTGCCCTTTCTCGGTTACGGTTTATTGTTAGGATTAGCAGCCTGGCCAGGTAATTGGTTAGGACAAAAAGTTTTAGAAAGAATGAGTCCCCAACAATTTAAACAAGCAGTGATGTTATTTGTTTCGATGAGTGGCCTATTGATGATCTGGCGAGAACGGGGCATCGTCTTTTAAAATTTTGCTGACAAGGGGACAAATTTTGCTAAAATACTAGATAAAGGTGATTTGTACTAGCTTTGTGTAATACGCCTATAACCGTTAAATTTGCTCCTTGATTAACCCCGCAACTGAAAATGACAGAAACCGCCAATTTTACCCTCGAACAAGGTTTAGAACGCTACCAACAGGGAGAAAGTGCCGCCAGTTTATTGCCAGAATTTAAACAATTAAGCGATCGCAGTCCGAAAAATGCCGCCGTTTGGTCCTGTTTAGCTTGGTTATATATGCTCACCGATAAACCGGAATTAGCCCTAAAAGCCGCCCAAAAAGCCGTAAAACTCGATAAAGTTTCCCCGCAAAACCGGATCAATTTGGTTTTGGCTATGTTGGAAACCAAAACCGCCGGAGTTAGGGAACATATGGAACTGGTGCAACAATTAGTTAGTTTAAACAAAGAAGTTCGCCAAGAAGTGGATGAAAATATCGCCGATGGTTTAGCTAGAAAACCGGACTGGAAAAGTTTAGAACGCGTCAAAGCTTGGTTAAATGAATAAGAATATGGAATTATCAAAACAGTTATTACTCGGCTTAAAAGCCAATGATTTTCGGCATCCCATCGACCTAGAGGCCACGAACTCCCTTAAACAACTGCCCGGTTTAGATATAGCCGTGAGAAGTTTATTAGGTTCCGTCGCTGAGGAATTCTTTTACTTAAATAATATTGCTGCTAGTGTTTTGGTGGGGGAAAAACAATTACCCGACCTGCATAATCTCCTCCTAGAAGCTTGCCGAGTTCTCGACTTAGAACCACCTCAATTATACATTCAACAAAACCCCGTTCCTAACGCCTATACCTTCGCCATGCGCGGCAAAAAACCGTTTATGGTGATGCACACTTCCCTAATTGAAATGCTGACTCCCGCAGAAATTCAAGCGGTAATGGCCCACGAATTAGGACATCTCAAATGTGAACACGGCGTTTATCTGACTTTAGCCAATATTATGGTTCTAGCGGCGGGATTACTACCCAATTGGGGGACAATGTTAGCACGATCCCTGCAGGAGAGAATGTTAGCATGGGTGCGCTGCGCCGAGTTTAGTTGCGATCGAGCGGCTTTATTGGCAGTTCAAGACCCAAAAATCGTCATGTCGGTGTTAATGAAGTTAGCCGGAGGTTCCCCCAGTCTCGCACCTTTATTAAATTTAGAGGCTTTTATCGATCAGGCCAAGTCCTACGATGCCGTCAGCGCCTCGGAAATGGGGGAAATGTTAAAGGGTTTGCAGACCCAACAGTTAACCCATCCCCTCCCCGTCCTACGCGCGCGAGAAATCGATCGTTGGGCCAGTTCCCCCGATTATCACAATTTGTTAAAAGGGCCAAAAATGGGTTATAATGATAAAGCTAGTGCCAAGGGCGAATGGCGAAATTGGTAGACGCACCACACTCAAAATGTGGCGAGGCAGCCCCTCATGTCGGTTCGAGTCCGACTCCGCCCATCAAATTAAAGTAATTTCTGGCTATTATGGCCTAGAAATGGCCGATAATATTGGCTCAGTTGAGGTTTCATCCGACTAAATATTAATCTCACACCGATGAGTAGATTTTACGCCTACTGGAAGCATCCTTACTACCTACCCCACTGGACGGACAAGATAGATAGGATTGGCTGAATAAATCTAAAAACCTTATCCAACACGGTTTTTAGATTTATTCATCACACCTGAATTAGTTGATGCTTGCTCAATATCTAACAAAGACTCGATCACAGAATTAACCACAGCAGCTACGCAGGAAATCGCCACACTATTACCGGTTAATTTTCGCATAGTTTGATAACTGCCGACAATTTGATAATCATCGGGAAAACCTTGTAAACGTAGCATTTCTCTTGCTGTTAAACGTCTTTTCCCATCCACTAACAAATAATTATAGGATGCTCCCGCTCGCAAGGCACAGGAATAGGGATAAGCACTGACATTTCCTCCTTTATTTTCGTGCCAGATGGTCGGTTCACTATAAGGTTTTTTTCCCTCTCTTTTTAGCAGGCGACTTTTTTGAATTTTTTCGGAGGCATAATAAAAATCCGAAATATTTTCCTCTAAGATTTCCGTTAAAGTTGTTCTAGATAAAGCTGGTTTTGGCCAGATAAAACTCCGCGCTTCTCGGAAACCAACGATAAAAATTCGTTCTCGTTTTTGCGGTAAACCAAAATTAAGCGCATTCAAAACCCGATAATCGGTATAGTAATCTAAATCTTGCAGAGTATCGAGAATAACTTCTAAGGTTTTTCCCTGTTGATGTCCCTGCAATTGCTTGACATTTTCCAGAATAAATGCTGCGGGTTGTTTGGCTTTTAAAATACGAGCAATCTCAAAAAATAGCGTGCCTCTGGTATCTTCAAACCCCTTTAAATCACCACAAATACTAAAGGGTTGACAGGGAAATCCCGCCATTAAAATATCATGATTGGGAATATCTAGGGCAGCGATTTCGGTAATATCTCCCTGGGGTTGGTCGCCAAAATTAGCGTGATAAATTGACCGAGCATCTTTATCTATATCACAGGAAAAAACACAATCAGATTCTAAGTTTTTTTGGCGACAAACTTGTTCAATTGCGACTCGAAACCCTCCCAAACCACAAAAGAGGTCAATAAAACGAATTTTTTTACTATCTTTCAGGAGATTCATTGATAGTTGAGATTATAGCGATAGGGATATTCTCTTTGATTTTAACTTACTCAACTTTCACTAAAGAGCGGACGGTAAATATTTCATTTGCTTGTAGGGGTTTAATTGCCGAAATTGGCACAGTAACTACTGAAATTGACTCACCGAGAGCGTTAAAAACCTCTAAAATTGCTCCCATTTCGCCATTGCTAGGATGGGGGATTAAATCCACTAAGAATAACAGAATTATATAATTTGCAATTCATCTTGTTTAAGATTTTGAATCGATTCAATCTTGGAAACTTCTACAGCGATAACTGTATAGGCTTTTCCCTGATTATTTAACACTTCTAAAACATAGCCATCCTCTTGGCCTTCGGGTCGAGGACAATAATCCACGATAATCGCGTGAGTGCCACGAGACAAATTAGATTCTGGCAAATCTTCGGTTAATTGAACTTCGGAAAACATATCAAATTTCATAGTCTAACTCTTTTAATCTGGTAATAAAGTCACAAATCTTGTTTCTTTCGTAAGTGAGTCGATAATCCAATAGGTAGAGACTCGTAAGTTTATCCCGTTCACCCCTTGTAAAAGTCCTTTAATTTCATAAATATCACCGAACTTTGTTTGTTTATTTAAGGTGGCCTCGTTGAGAAGAATACGTCTTAAATCTTGTTCCAATACCTGCCAGTTGTCTAAATTATATCCTGCTTGTGCCAGAAAGCCTGATTTATCATCTTTGGGTTGTAAAACTAGCAAATACCGGGTTAATTTAGCTGGTGGGATTGTCGCATTGGGATTTAAATAAGGCATTTATATTGTAATTTAGCCAATTTCTTTATAGACTTCTATAAAATAGATTTTACAGTATATACGGGCAGTATTGCCAGGCTTTTTCTTTGTCTAGGATTTGATCATTTTCAACTTCTTCGATGAGTTTTCCTAGTCCGTAATCCTCTAGGATTTCTTCGATTTTTTCAAATTCAGCAATGGGAATCTGAACGGCAATCGGCTTTTGATCCTTGTCTAATACATAGCTTTTGTTAATTTCTAGCATTTGTAGTTCCTCTAAAAGTTCTCTAGATTATTATTGATAAGCTGAATCGTGATCGGAATGTAAAGAAAGTATTCGTAAATAATCACCTTCTCTAGTAGCAATTGCTCTACATTTTTGCGTGATTCTAAAACTGTACAAGTTTTCTCCTTTTTGACCTTTTTTAGAATTAATCTTCTCCCATTTTAATCCTTGATCTTGATATAACTGCTCCCAAGTTAGTTGAGAAATTTTCCTGAAAGTTTTCAGAGCGGATGATGCTTCACTTTTGGGTAAATTGAATAAATCTCGCTGAAAAATTGGATTGTTTAGATCAAGTAAAACCTTACTCATTATTTTCAAGTTTCCTCTCTAGGGATTCTAGATCTGATAACTGCGGTGGATGATTAGCATTCCATGTCAGAGCTTGATCTAATTTTTCTCGAAAAGGCGATCGATTTATCCAGTCTTCGTTTACGGGAGAGCGATCGAGTAAATTTTGATAAAACTCATTCCACAGTTGACCCCATTCTTTTAGATCGATAACAACTGCTGTTTTTTCTCCTGTTTCATCGACAATATACTGAATACCTTTCATGATTTAAATTGTTGTGAGATGGATATTAACTAATAACTATATTTTAATCGATGCACGAGAAGATATGGATTTGACAATTTTATCCCGTTCCCATATTCTACCGGGGAACGCTCTCTTCAGTTTCTACCTGAATACTGGTTTAAGGTAGAGCCTTAGATATGGTGTTCTAAGGCAGAGCCTCGGAATAAGAAATCATGCCGAAGTGAAGCTAACGATATAATCGGATACAGCCCAAGCTGCATAATTAAGAGCCTGACGAATATCTTCCTCTTCTAACTCTGGATAAGCCTCTAAGACTTCCTGAATAGATAACTGACTAGCCAACAGTTTCAGAACAAATCCTACAGTGATACGCATTCCTCGAATCGTTGGCTGTCCAAGACATATTTGTGGATTAACAGTAATACGGTCTAGCTCTTTAATCACTGTGGAACTCCTGAGATAAACTTATTCTGTATTGTTACATACAGCCATGAATCATTATCGCCCTAACTCTTGTGTTGGCAATGAATTGGCAATTAATCAGAATCAATCTATAGCGTTTCGCTCAAGCCAACCTAAGAGGCTGTTGTGTTGACGTTGAAAGCTTTGGTGTGTTCTTCTCGAATTTTATGAATTTCTTCAGCATACTTGAGAGTAAACCCGTAGGATTCCGCAGCCTTTTCCGCAGCAATGCGAGACTTAACTAAATAGTCATGGATAGACGTGCATTCCTCCGATAATCTTGTTTGAGTTTTATCTTTTTCTTGCAAAATCTCTGAGTGGATCATAAGTTATTCTCCTCTTTGAATAGTTCAAGTGGTGTGACAATTTCAGGTGTTGACAAACCAAGGCGGGCATTGATAACGCGAATATGCTTCCGTTTGTTAGCATTCGCTAGGTGGTTGCAATTCCAAGTAACGAGATATTGAATGTCGAAATAGCTGGCATAGGCAAGATAAAACTCGACAACTTGTTCAAGAGCAGAAGTCGGCGGTAGTAAAGGAATCGTCGAAACCAAATGAATAATTTCAGCTTTACGCGGATAGTTTCCGTTGGTTAGTTCTTGAAGCACGGCATCCGAAATATATAAATCATAATAACTGGACATCTCCGACCACCACTTCCTTGTGATTTCGGTAAAAGTTTTTAGAGCTTCACGCTCATCAAAGTAATAACTCGGAACCGTGGAATCCAAGTACACTTTTTCTTTGATGATAATAACTGATCGACAAGACTAAATCAAAGCCTGAAGCAGCGGTATGGTAGCCCCCTCTATTCTACTATCCTATCTCTGTAACGAAGTTATTGCACTGTCATGCTTGACCTCGATCATTTCTCATAGCGATCGCACTTGATCGCATTGAAACTTCTCCATTTTATCCCAAACATTAGCGGTGCGTTACACGCGCGTTTTCGCACCCTACAAGATCAGCGATCGCACTTAACAGATAAAAGTTGCGGACAGGATGCAGGTGATCGGTTACGCTTCGATATACTCGCAATAGGTGGCTGGTTGGGGAATTGGCAGCCCTTCCTCTTGTAAACCATCCAGATGAAATTGAATTGCTTCTTTCATATTTTCTGTGATTTCCTCTAGGGTTTTACCAGTAGTAACACAACCGGGTAAATCGGGAACATAAGCGGAATAGTTATTTTCAGCTTTTTCGATAATAATCGCATAACACACGATTTCTATTCCTCAATTATTTGATTTAATTTTTCCTTGAAAATCGTTTCTATTTCTTTATAGGACATCGTTTGAGGTGCGGGATATTTAAACCCGTCTTTTTTTCGGCTTAATAATACTTCTAGTGCTTCACTAAAAATAGCTTCTTCATTTCGATGTTCCGAAAGATACTGACGGAGTTCTGCGTTAGTCATTTCCGAAGGTGATTTTTTCATAATTCAAAGTTCCAATTTCCCTGTTCATCGATTAAAATGATTAGAAAGCAATTGACAGATAAAGATAGCGGTATTTTTCTATCAAGGAAAAGTTTTGTAAATTTCTCTACGATGTGCGACTCGTTGACAGATGATGGTTTGATTGGGTTTATCAATAGTCAGGCCAATCCTATAATCTGCAACTCTAATTTTATATTTATCTTTATGTCCTTTCATTTTATCGAGATAGTCTAATTCAAAAGGATTGTCAGTTTCTAACTGGTAAAATACGATCAACTCAACGCGAGATTGTATGTCTTTTGGCAAGGAGGTTAATTCTTTTAAAAATCTCTTGTTGTATTCAACCTTCCACATTTTTATTTTTAAGCAACTCTAAATATTGTAAGGCTTTTTCTTTGTCTAGGATTTGATCATTTTCAACTTCTTCGATGAGTTTTCCTAGTCCGTAATCCTCTAGGATTTCTTCGATTTTTTCAAATTCAGCAATGGGAATCTGAACGGCAATCGGCTTTTGATCTTTGTCTAATACATAGCTTTTGTTAATTTCTAGCATTTGGTTTTCCCTCCGATACAATTCTTAAAAATTGGCTGTTACCTTTATATGTTACATTTTACAAGTCTCGACGCGAGAGAAGAGATTGATTCCACGCTTGATAGCTGGAAAAGAACTCCACCAAATCGGGTCATGCCAATTTCCACACCGCCATATCGGAACATCAGCAGGAAGATGTCCTTGCAGTGCTTTGAAATCAAAAATAACATCTTTATACTCTATCCAGCTGTTATTTATCCGCCAGCCTACTCTATCTCCGAAAGCGTCCCAAACTCTTTCATTATACTCCCGCGTCCCACCGAGTTCGCGGTAGATTTTCGCCTGCACGGAAAAACCAAAGCGACCGCCACTATATTTAACCCATAATTGGTCAATGGTTCGCAAATCCTCGCAGGGAAAATTATCGATATCCTCTACCTGTAGCCATCCTTCTTTTGTGCGATTGGCTACCTGTAGCATCACGACTCTTGTTTCCTCGTCCGCTTGCTTCCATTGCTGCAGTTTTAATAAATCCTCTAAGTTCCGATAATCGATTCCTTTGGCGCTTTTAAGCTGGATAGATGGGGGAGTTTGAGGAACGGAAATAATGGGAGATTGAATAATTGTTGCTACAGGTTGTTTTTGATTAATAATCTGGTGACTAGAAGTCTGACAAACAAATATTCTTGAGGTTAGATGATAGATAATATAACTTCCTTCTCCCTTATAACCGTAGCGTATTAGCGGCAAATGACCTTGAGGTGCTTGCCAACTATAATTAATATCTTGCCAATTCCAACTATTATTTTTTTGCCAGCCTACCAAACTGCCAAAAATATCCCAATTTATTTCATTATATTCTTCCATGCCACCGATTTCTCGATAGATTTGCCCCTGCACAGAAAAGCCAAATTTTCCGTTACTGTAATAAACCCATAATTGGTCAATAGTTCGCAAATCCTCGCAGGGAAATTTCTGTATATCTTCATCTCTTAACCAGTCTTTGACACGATTAGTTACTTTTCGTACCAAGTTCGCAGTTTCCTCGTCCGCTTCTTTCCATTGCTGCCGTTTCAGTAAATCCTCTAAGTTCCGATAATCGATTCCTTTGGCACTTTTAAGCTGAATAGATGGGGGAGTTTGAGTAACGGAAATAACGGGATTAACGGGTTTTTGAATAGTTGTCTGGGGTATAGAGACTGATGTTTTTATCTGCAAAGCTGACAACACTTCCGAGGCGGATTGATAGCGTTTTTTTGTACCAAACTCGATTAATTTATCCAGAATATTCCCTAACTCATTACTAACAGGATTATTAACTAACCACTGTCGCCATACCCATTGGTGTTCCCCCCCATCGAATAAATCAAAGGGAGATATTCCAGTTAATAAATAAAGGCAAGTTACACCCAAACTATACAAATCACTGGCATTAACTGGCTTGCCATTACCCTGTTCTGGGGCAATATATTCGGCAGAACCGATAATTGTTCCTGTGATGGAACGATTTAAAGGACTGACAAATTTTGCTGCGCCAAAGTCCACTAAAATCAATTTATTATCGCTTTTTCTGCGAATAATATTTTCGGGTTTAATGTCGCGATGAATTACTTGTTTACTATGAATAAATTCTAGAATCGGTAAAATCTCTGACAAAAGATGTTTAATTTTGGCTTCGTTAAATACTCCTTCCTGTTTTAATTCTTGTTCTAGATTTTGTCCTTCGATATATTCCTGCACGAGATATTGTCTCCCGTCATTACCGGTAAAATAGGCGTAAAGTTCGGGGATTTGTGGGTATCTTCCCAAACTATCTAAACGAATCGCTTCTTCTTTAAATAATTCTGCTGCTTTTTGTAAAGTTCCTGTTCCCTGCGCTGACGGGAAAAATTGTTTAATTACACAATAGGGTTTTGAAGGTTTATCCTCATCTATCGCTTGAAATGTTTTACCAAAACCCCCTTGACCGATTAATTTTAGCGCTCGATAACGTTCTCTGAGCAGTAATTGAGAACCGCACTTATGACAGAAATTATCCGTGGGGGTGTTTTTGTGCGAACAATCGGGATTGAGACAGAGACTCATAGCCGTTTGAAAAGCGTGGGAAGATTAACACTTATTATAGAAAAAGAAAGCAAGCTAGGGCGACTCTAGTGGGCAAATTTTCTCTGATAATTGCTTGAAAATATCGATAAAAATAGGTGAGTTAGCAAAGCGTAACCCACCCGATATCTATTTGCGGTTTTAAACCGTTTCTACCAAGGGACGGGTTAACTTATCCAACTGTTGGGTTAACAGACTCAGGAATAAACCCACATCGGTGACAATACCCACGGATTCTACGGAACCTCGATCGCTTAATTTTGTCACCACGGCCGGGTTAATATCAACACAGACCATTTTTACCCCCGCCGGTGTCATATTGCCCACACCGATGGAATGGAGCATACTAGAGAGCATGAGAATCATGTCTGCACCTTGAATTAAGCGGGAATATTCTTCCTGTGCTTTAATTAAATCCATCTCCGTATCCGGAAGCGGACCATCATCGCGAATTGAACCGGCCAAACTGAAGGGGACATTATTCTTGACGCATTCATACATTACGCCCTTTGTCAATACCCCGGCCGATACAGCTTTGGCGATGCTGCCGTGGCGACGGATGAGGTTGATAATCTTGAGGTGGTGGCGATGGCCACCGCGCACCGGGATGCCTTTCTGCATATCTACCCCTAAAGAAGTACCCATGATCGCCTGTTCCATGTCGTGAACTGCGATCGCATTTCCCCCCAGTAAAGCGTGAACGTAACCATCGCGGATTAAACGGGAGAGATGTTGCGCTCCTCCAGTGTGAATGACCACCGGACCTGCCGTTACTACCACTTTACCGCCCTGGTCGCGAATTTGGCGCATTTCCCAGGCAATCTGCTCGACGGTTAACTCGACTCGGCGCTCGCTGGAAACCCCCGCACCCATAAAGGTAAATTCCTGGGTGCTGTTGCGTTGTTCCCTGGATTCCGCCTGTCGGATAGTACGGATGCCCTCAACTCCCACCATGACGCGATCGCCAGCTTTTAAATCCCGCAGCAGAGTACATTTCGCTGTTTTGCCTTCCGCACCTTCAGTGACGACGATGGCTGCATCCATGCGTTGATTTTCCACCCGCACCCATTCACAGTTAACCCGCACTTCCGTGGGATAGATGGTGCTGACATAAAAATCATCGGGAGCGACCCCATCTTGTGCCACCAATGCGGTATTGACATCACAGATTTCTTGGGGACGAGCGGCCGCACCGAGGTCGATCAATTGTACCATGATCTCCTCCATTACCTCGTGAGAGGGTGCAGAAACGCGCACTTCGGCCGAGGAGGTACTTTGGCGCTCAATCCCTAAGGTGAAGTTTAATACCTTGAAGCTGCCCCCATTTCCCACCACAACATCGAGAGCTTTATTCATAATTCCCGCGTCGAGCAGATGACCTTCTAGCTGGAGAATGCGACTTTCAATGGTGACATTAGCGTGATGGTCTGGAATTAAGGGTTCGGTGGTACGCAGGGTTAAACATTTAGCGGCTCCTCCTGCTTTTAAGAACTCCGTTAGGGGAGTTTGTACCACTTCAAAGCTTTTTGACGCTAACTTATGTTGTAAGTCGTCACTAATTTTATTCATGACGATTACTTGACCGATATTCACTGCATTACAAGCAAAGTTAACCGCATCGGCTTCTTCAACGATAATGCGTTTTTCTTCGGGAATTTTTAACTCAATTAACCGATTAGAATAGGCATCAAAAGCATCGGGATAGTAGAGGAGATAACCGCCACTAAGGGGACAAAAACAGGTATCAAGGTGATAAAAACGTTCATCGATTAAACGTAAGGATAAAACCTCGATATCGAGCCATTTAGCGATTAAAGGGTGGGAATCTAACTCAGTTCTGAAGCCATATCCTGCCCATAACCAACGTCCTTCCCGATCTAATAATGCGTCTCCTGCACCTTCAAAGGGTAAATCTTTTGGCAGTTCATGAACCGTAAAACCGTTATCTTCAAACCACTGTTTAAAATAGGGTTCTTCTCCCTGTCTTTCTTTGTGTAAAAAGCGACTGAGAACGACAGTTTTTTCCAGAACTAAACCTGCATTAGCGGTAAAAACCATGTCGGGCCAGCCTTTTTCTGGTGTGACTAAATCCACGAGCGCCCGATCTTTGAGAACATGATAAAGCTGCTGCCATTGTTGCCTAGCTTTTTCTTGGGAAGATTTGTGAATGTTGCCCTCCATCCAAGGATTAATCACATAATCCACATCGTAATGATCGGGAGAACACATCAAAAAGCGAATAGTTTCAGTCATATTTTTTGACAATGAATATTCAGTATAAGTAGTCTGGAGATAAGTTTAGACCAATCTTCCATTATACTCCACTTTGCCCCGAAATGTCACTAGGCCTAAGATTAGGACAATTTCCGCTCTACAAGCTAAAAACAGGCTTATTTTAGCCGATAACTGACGGCTAGGAGCTTAAATTATTGTAAATCCTGATGTTTAAATAACCCCATAAATTTCGATTTGCGTCCGTGTTCCTTAATTAAACTTTCCCGATAAGTTTGCCATTCTTCCCGTCTTCCCGACATATAAAAGGCATTATGAGCTTTTTTCAGCCATTTAATCGCTTCTTCGTAGCGATCAGCCTTTTTTTCGTCGAGTATCTTTTCCGCAGGAGGACGCGCGTGATCGATCACCCAGTTAGGATCCACGGTAGCAGCCGCATCCATTATCCGCCAAATTAGGTGAGACTGCACATAGGAATTATCAGAAACGACTTTAATTGCATCTCTAACTAAATTTTCGTGGAGAAATATATCAATTTTAGCCTCTGTGGAACGTCCACCGCTAAACTCGCGCAAGTAATCTAACAAGTCTAATTTTAAATCGGGCCAATCTTCCCCCGCTAAAGACTCAATTTTTTGGTAATGGGAAAAGTAAGGTTGGTCTTGAAATGCCTTAATTCTAGCAGCCAAAGCTGTATCTATATCCCCTAAAGATTGCGCTAGTTCACTTGTCCAGAGAGCTAATTGATAATAATAATTCCCTGGGAAATTTAGACCAGTTCGAGCAATTATTAGGGCGGATTCTGGTGCGGATTCATCCCGTAAAGCTTTGGCAAAAAAGAAAGCTTCATCGTTTTTAGTTATCATATTTTTTGCCGCTGCCATCGCTTCGTCAATGCGATCAAGATAGACTAACTTAGTTAGATATTCTACCACTTGTCCTGAAGCTAAAGCTAGATTCAAATATTCCTGATCTTTTTCCTGCTGCTCGAAAATTTTTAAGCGAATAGAAGTTAATTTTTGGGCATAATGGGGGATATTCCCTGACCACATTTCTGAAAAATTAGCCGATTCTCCTCGTAAAATCTTCTCTAAAACAGGATCGTCCCACCCCTGTTGTAAGGCTGCTAAACTCATCTCAAAATCGGCACTCCATTCATCTTGCCATTGCTCGATCTTTTCCCTTAAATCTTGCTTTTCTTGGGGATTAAATTCTTTACTTAAAATTGCCTCAGTTAGAACTCGATCGATTCTGGCACTTAAATCATCATTGACAGCACCGTAATCTTCTAAATCATCCCATTCCTCGATACAGGCGCTAATAATTGCTTCTAAAATAGCGATCGCATTATCTGGTTCTCCCTTTTGATAATAATCTTTAGCCTCATCCACTAGGGCATAAATTTCATCAGAAATTGGATCTTCTTCGTAGTAATCTTCTTCGATCGCTCGCAGGAATTGCCGCAGTTCATTACGGACAGTATTACGATAAGTTTTGATATTAATAGTTATCTTTCCTACCGCTTTATTAAGTGGGGTAGCTGGCACTAAAAACTTATCAATTGTCTCGATAACTTCTGGGTGTTTAGCCACTAAATGATTAAGCAATTTTCTTAATTTACTTTCATCGATCGGTGTCAATAACTCCTCTAGAGAGGCTTTTTTGATAATTAATTCTGGTTGGCGAGAACAGGTTAATAAAACCGCCACAATATGCTTACACCAACCCTCATAATCGTAGGGACAGGAACAGGAGACATTTTCAAGGTTTTCTTGGTTAAAATCTATGGCAACTCGATAGGGTTTAACCTCACTACCACTCACTAAAGCTTGTAGATTTTGCCCCCGTTGCCAAAGAGAAATAACTGCAACTTTATCGTAATAATATTGACCGCGCTGATAGGAAGCATTGGTGCTATTTTGCCGGATAATTTTTTCATTGATAGGAGGAATAGTCATAGTCAGCAAAGGAGAGGATTTAGGAATAAAATCTTGTCTGTGGCAAGAAAACTGCCGGCAGCGAGGCGGACCACTGCATCAGCAACCGAGTCCACTTATCTTCAGTTTAGCCTAAATGTGCTATAGTAAAAACACTATGGAAATTAAAAACATTCCTCTGTCCCAAATTCGTCGTCCTTTACCGCGACAAACCGATCCCGAAAAAGTTAATCAGTTGATGCAATCGATCGCTGAGGAGGGATTACGCGAACCGATCGATGTTTTGGAGGTGGATGGTAACTACTACGGTTTTTCCGGTTGCCATCGCTTTGCAGCACATCAGCGTCTCGGTAAAGCAACAATTCTCTGTCGAGTTCGTCGCGCTCCTAAATCCGTTTTAGCTAAACACATCGCTTAAGCTGAGAAGTCCCATGAATGATTCCTTATATAAATATCATCGGCAAAAATTAGAGCAGTTAATGGCAGAAATTGGCTGTAAAAACCTAGAAGAATTGAGTCGGTTATCGGGTCTATCTTCTTGGCAATTGCAGAGAGTTCGCCATGGTTTAATCGCCAAATTATCCTCTGAATCTTTGGTGAAATTAGCTAATGCGCTGCAGCTGCCAGTTAGCGATCTCCTCGCTCATTTTCAAATCCCGACGATGGGGACAGAGGATCGTTCAGGGGAATTAAAAATTCTCGAACAAGAGTATCAAAATTTACAGCAACAATTAGACCAGCAAAAAGAAGAATTAGCCGCAGAATTTCAACGTCAAAGCATCGAAGCGCTCGAATCTTGGTTAGTTCAATGGCCCACGGCCGAGGCCGTTGCCCGCAAAAATCCCGACCTAGCAGCCGTCAAAATCCTCTCCCTAGTTAAACCGATTATGCAGTTACTGGAGCGCTGGGGAGTGCAACCAATTCACAGTGTCGGTGATCATGTCGGTTACGATCCGCAAATCCATCAATTGATCGATGGTCAAGCAACAATCGGTACACCCGTTATAGTGCGTTATCGGGGCTATCGTCATGGGGAAAAACTACTTTATCGTGCTAGAGTGAGTTTAATTAAAGTAGAAATGCCGGAAATTCAACCAGCAGAAACAGAAAATGTCACCGCTTAAAGTGATAATTCTTGCAGAGCTTTAGTGCTGTGAAAAATTACCCCGTGGTCTGCTTTTATCGAAAAAATCGAGTCGAAAACCTCGCCTTAAGGCGAAAAGTTTTTGGAGCGGGGTATAAATCCCCATTACAAAACTAATGGCGGCTTGATAAACGCCCTCTGAACGGTTAAGATGATATCTGATTCGGAGAAAAAAATATGTCAACGCCCTACGATAACTGTTTTGACCACATTACTGATCGTCCAACGAAATTCTGTTCGCCAGCAATGGTTACAGATGGTTTGCGGAGGTTTATTTGTTGCCGATGTTAGGATACTACTATTAGCGACGCTTAAGCGAAACCCAACCGCACTAAGCCTCACATTTTAGCATATATTTCGTAAACGATGCTCATATTTAACAGTAAAGCCGTCGTTCTACGACGGGGTTTCAGACCCAAAATTTTCGATGAAAGCAACGATCCGAAACGTTAAAATTAGCGAGATCCCCACAGCGATCGAGCAGTTAGGTTTGTCTGCTCATGCGTGTGTCGATTTCACCATCGAGAATCATGAGATGACGGGAAACGAACAGGAGGAAACCACCCAAGCCTTGATGGAAGTGGTGAATGAAATTCGTGCTTATGCCAAGAGTCAGGGATTGACTGATGAGAAGTTGGAAGAGCTTTTAGTAGATGAATCGTGAACCCATAGTTATCGATACGAACGTCTTTATAAGCTTCGCCTTAAGCAGTACGACAACACCAGCTTTGGCTGTAGAATACGCGATTAATAACTTTATTATTCTGCAAAGTCCCGCAACCATAGGCGAGTTGGTCACAAAACTTCTTCTCCCAAAGTTCGAGAGGTACATTACACTGGAGCAGCGCCAACAACTGCTAGTAAGAATTTTGGAAATTTCGCTGCTGATTAGACCTACTGACCACACTGAAATTTGCCGAGATCGAGACGATAATAAATTCCTAAATCTGGCAACCAGTGGGGAAGCACGCTATCTGATTACTGGTGACAATGATTTGCTTATACTGCAACGCTATGGGAAAACAGAGATCGTTACACCAAGGGAATTTTTAAAAATTGTTCGGCGGTGAAGTACAAAAAATCCAGTTTGAGTGAGATGATCGAAAGAACAACATCGATATCGAAAAACACGGGATAGACTTTAATTTTGCCAAGACAAGTGACTTAAGCAGTAGGTTGGGTTGAGCAATAATAACTTTTGTCTGTCAAATATTAGCGACGCTTAAGCGAAACCCAACCACACCAATGTCGTCAATAATGTTGGGTTTCTCACTGGGATTGGTGCGTTACGCTAACGCTAACTTTTATCTTATCGGTAAAGATTGCAATCCAAAACAGAGACCTTGACACACTCGTGTTAGGAAATTTAAGTCTAAAGTAGCGATTGTATCCCGAGAACTATGATAATAGGGATTACGCATATTAGCCGTATCTGTCACCATAATTGCCGAATAACCGCGACTCCAAAAGGGAGAATGATCGCTGCGTCGAGTATCGGGGACGATATAACCTCCAAAAATTACCGGCAACCACTCGCAGGAAGTCTGATTTTCTCTCATGACTCGACTGAGAAAATTTAAATCCTTGCGGGTTTTGAGATTGCCAATCAAAGCGATAAAATCCCCAGTGTTGGGGTAAAAATATTCTAGAAAAGCTGGATATTTTTGAGAATGGGGATTTTTATCACAGTAACCGAGCATTTCTAAGGATAACATTAACCTTAAATCCTGCTTAGTTTGTTTTAATTTTTCTGCGTAGGCAATGCTCCCCAGTAATCCGTATTCTTCTAGATCGAAGGCAATTAAACGAATTGGATAATTAGCCTGATTCTCCCCAAAAAACCTCGCTAATTCTAATAATACCGCTAATCCCGTGGCGTTATCGTCGGCCCCCGGCGACCCCGGCACCGTGTCATAATGAGCGCCAATTAAAATCGGAGGTTTTTGACTGTTGTTAGGCAAATCCAAGATTAAATTTTCGTAAACTTTTCCCTGAAATGAGAAAAAATGTGATTCAACTTTTCCCCAATTGCCTAACTCTTGCCGCAGGTATTCTCGCACATAAAAATGTCCTTGACTAGAGAAAAAAGGGTTTCTTTCTCGGACAATTTGTTCTAGGTGTTGGCTTAAGCGATCGCTAAGAAGATCAAACATTGATGGTAGCAGATAATTTAATTAAAAGAGCCAATGGATAGAGAAACTGAGGGAAAAATCGGGGAGAATAATAATTGTTAATTATCAGGTATTCTGTGGGGCTAAAATCATGACCAATCTCCAATTGACTAGCTATGAGTGTATCGTGGTCGGGGCGGGATTAGCGGGATTAATCGCCGCGCGGAATCTCCAGAGGCAAGGTCATCAAGTTCTGGTAATTGAAGCGCGAAATCGTTACGGTGGCAGAATGTCTGGACAATATCTCCCCTCGGGACAGTGGATCGATCGAGGTGGTCAGTGGGTGGGCCCAACCCAAGAGCGTTTTTTAGCCCTCCTTGATGAGTATAAAATACGTCGTTTTCCCTCTCCCAATCAGGGAAAAACCGTCCTAGTCTTTAACAACAAACGCTATGAATTCAATGGTTTTTTTCAAGGTTTCCACGAGGGAGAAGTACCCGATATCGGCATGGCAGAATGGCAAGATGCGATGTCAGCATGGGCGCGTTTTCAAGAACTAGCCAAAACCCTACCTTCAGGTTATCCCCAAAGCAACGATCACACCAAAAAACTAGACAGTAAAACTTTTGCCCAGTGGATTGAAGAAAACACCAGCACAGATTTTGGTCAATGGTATTTTGCTTATATGGCCCGTGCCGTCGGGTTTCTCGGACCAGCCGAACCCCAGCAAGTCTCACTGCTGCACGTTCTTTGGGGACAAAATTGCGCCCCTCAAGCTGAACATCCAGAAGCCGAACTGATCCATGGCGGAGCCGGACAAATTCCCGACAAGATCGCGGCGGAATTAGGAGAGCGAATTCGACTGGGGGAACCGGTTTTTCGCCTTAATTATGACTCGGCCGGCGTGACCGTAGAAACCAGCCAGAACACTTTTACCGCCAAATTTGCCATCATTGCCATGCCGCCCCATCTTGCCGGCCGCATTATTTATCATCCCCCGCTGCCACCCCAGCGAGAACAACTAACCCAACGAGTACCGATGGGATGCTGCGCTAAAGTCCTGATTTCCTATGAGCGACCTTTCTGGCGAAAACAGGGACTAGCGGGACTTGCTCAAGGGAATTGTCAATGGTTGGAACTCTGTGCTGATAGTTCCGATCCCGAAACCGGCGTCGGGGTAATCGCCACCTTTGTGGTTGGCGATCGCTATAACCGTTGGCGCTCCATGAGTGGCCCGGCGCGTCGTGCCGCCGTCCTCTCGGATTTAGCTATTTATTTCGGTCAAGAGGCACTTTTCCCGATCAGTTACGATGAGGTGGATTGGCCCGGGGATCCCTGGACTGGTGGAGCCTATGCCGCTTTTATGCCCCCCGGAGTCTGGACAAGTTTCGGCGAGGCTCTTTTTACTCCCGTCGGACCGATTCACTGGGCCGGCACAGAAATGGCCGATCGCTGGCCGGGATTTTTTGAGGGAGCGATCCGCACCGGTGAGGCAGCGGCCGATCGAATCGCCTTGCTTTTACGCGAAAAATGAGCATCTACAGGGCTACGCCACCTTTTAGGTCAAAAAAGTCATCATAGTCAAGTTTCGGGGCTAATAGGGCAGAAAACTCTTAAATCATCACTATTTCGCCCTGGTAATGTTCGACGAAATACTGCACACGATGACGATATTCTTTAATTGTCCGATCGACCCATTCCCGCTGCTCACTGTTAGCATAGATATGTACTAAAGGTTCTCCGGCATCGGGTAAAATCAACACCCAGTCATCATTAAGGGGATTAATCACCTTCACCCCATCGATCAACTCTAGATTATCAGTAGCGTGAGTTTCCACTAGATAGCGCATCAGGGATCCCTTGACTTTCCAAGGACAACGCACCGCCGTATTCTTATTGTAAATGCGCGGTAACTCGGCCCGCACCTGAGCTAGAGAACGTTCCTGAATGGTTAACATCTCCAAAAGTTTCGCCACGCTGAACATGGCATCGAACCCGGGATGTAATTGCGGAAAAATAAACCCAGTTTGCCCAGATCCTCCTAAAACCACATTAGGATTAGTTTGACATCCTTCCATTAAAGCGCTAGGACTGGCTTTTGTCCGCACCACCCGGCCATCGTGACGACGTGCGATCTGTTCCACGGCACTAGAAGCATGAACCGGCACTACCACTGTACCGCGAGGATGGGCGGTCAGAATTGTATTCACCATTAAAGCAGTTAATTGTTCCCCGCGAATCGATAAACCACTCTCATCGACGAGGACTAATTGTTCCCCGTTGGCCGAAACTTGTACGCCTAAGTTCGCTTTCAGGGCCTCCACCACATGGCCCAATTGATGGATTAGTAACTCTCTTTCCTGCATGGAAAGGGCATTCTGACGTAAACTGGCATTGAGAACCACGGCATCACAGCCAAATTTAGCCAGTAATTCTGGTAAAATTGCTCCCGAGACTCCGTAGGCGTAATCAATGACGATTTTGGAACTACTATTGCGAATAGCCTCCACATTTAGCTGAGTTTCAAAGGTTTTGCGGTAATTATCGAGAATATCAGCCGGATAGGACATACTGCCGATGTCCTGCATTCCCACCCGTCGCAGATCTTCTTTGAAATAGGCCCCTTCGATTTTCTTTTCCCTCGCTTTGGAAACATTAATCCCTTTTTCGTCTAAAAACTCGATTAAGAGAAAATCCGGGCGATCGGGATGGATACGGACGTGAATGCCACCGACTACGTTTAATTTAGACACTAAAGTCCGCGAAATCGGTAAAGCATTCGCTTGTAGGTTTTGGATATTAACTCCCACGGACATTAAACCGGCAATCAGCGATCGACTGACCATGCGCGAGACACTACGTTGATCCCGGGAGACGATTACCGTTGACCCCGGTTTTAGAATGGAACCGTAGGATGCCCCCAGTTTAACGGCGAATTCGGGCGTGATATCGATGTTAGCCAGGCCCGATACTCCTCGTTGACCAAAGAGGTTTTTATGGGCAGTATTTCCCCAAATCAGGTTAATATTGAGGATGGCTCCCGATTCGATCTGTTTACTCGGCCAGACTCTTACTCCAGAGTTGATCTGCGCTTCTTCCCCCACGATCGATAATTGTCCGATCACCGCACCTTCGTGTACCTGGGCCCGTCGATCGATTCTGGTTCCCCTAGCGATCGTACAAGCGGCTAAATTGACCTCATCTCCGATCACTACACCATTCCAGAGGATGGGACGTTTCAGATCGGAACCGGCACCGATGGTGACATTATCGCCGATAACCGAACCCCTCTCGATCAGAACATTTGCACCAATGCGGCAATGATTGCCGATCATGGCCGGTGCCTCGATCTGGGCACTAGGATCGATATAGGTATTAGTACCGACCCACACCCCGGGGGATTTTTCTCGATAGGGAAATTCTAGGTTAACTTTGCCAGATAAAGCGTCGTATTGCGCTTCTCGGTAGGCCTCCAGATGACCGACATCGCACCAATAACCGTCGGCCACATAACCATACATAGGTTCGCCCCTTTGCAGCAGCAGCGGAAACAAATCTTTAGAAAAGTCGACTTCTTCTTTGTAGGGGAGATAATCGAGGACTTCTGGTTCGAGAATATAGGTTCCGGTGTTGACAGTATCGGAAAAAATCTCGCTGGTGGATGGTTTTTCGATAAAACGGCGAATTCTGCCTTCTTTGTCGGTAATCACTACCCCAAACTCGATCGGATTGGGAACCCGCGTCAGGACGAGGGTTGCTTTCGAGTTTTTGCTTTTATGGAATGCGATCGCTTTTTGCAGGTCAAAATCAGTGATACTATCGCCACTAATCACCAGAAAGGTATCATCTAACCATTCGGCGATATTTTTCACACATCCTGCGGTGCCTAGGGGTTGATCCTCCTCCACAGCGTAGGTGATTTTTACCCCAAAGTCGCTGCCGTCTTGAAAGTAATCGCGCATGACATCGGGGAGATAGTGCAGGGTGGTGATAATTTCAGTAATGTCATGCTTTCGCAGTAAATTAATAATATGTTCGGCGATCGGACGGTTGAGAATCGGGACCATCGGTTTGGGAAGATCACAAGTAAGCGGACGTAATCTTGTCCCCGAACCACCTGCCATTAGTACCGCTCGCATAACTTCCTCCCAAGGCTATCTTTTCGCCGTTTTTAAATAGTTTTTGCAAATTATGGCTTTAGTTTTCCTATCTCGATCGAGCTAGTTCCTAACCGGCATTCTAACACTGTCTCCCGGATTCAGGACAATATTTTCTTTTCCCAAGTCGGCAAAACCCAAGCTTAAAATGGGAGGTGTGAATTGTCTAAATTCAAGGATGAGATGGCATGAGACTCGTTGTTTTTATCTTAATAATTTTTTATGGTGTCGGTGGTTGGAAATTCTGGAATGGGTACAGAAGCACTAACTTTAGTTCCAGTTTACCCAATCGTTTAGCTCTAACACTGTTCTGGCCGCTTCTGTTGGCTGTTAATCCCGCCTACCGCAAGAATTTTCAAAAAGCCCTCAAGGGCAAATAAAATTAACATACTGCCAAGGTTGCAGCCATAAAACAAAAAAGGGGGTGGGTATCGAGGCGTTTTCTGCTGGATTAGTCGAGATTACCCCCCCCCCAAAAAAACCCTTAAATAATCCATGGTGATCAGCAATTTAGCTGTGGATGGCTTATTATGGTTAGGGAAAAAAGGGGTCGTAGCTCAGTTGGATAGAGCGAGTGCCTCCTAAGCACTAGGCCGCCGGTTCGATCCCGGCCGATCCCGCCTTTTTCAGTGTTGCCAAAGGCACGGCGTAGCCGTCCAGTAAACAGTGAAAAGATGCTGGGAAACTGCTATTTATAGCACTTTTCACGTTACTGATGTATCGACAAGTTTTGCCAACAAAGGACTTAAGCTCCTTGCCCATGCCTCATTCTGATGAAAACTGCTATAGCGTTCATTATCAAAATATCTACGGGCTTAATTAAGCCCGTAGGCGCGGCTACGGGCAACTTCTAGAGGTTAGGCTTGATCGCTTCTGTTCTCGTTAATCTGTCGGATGATTTCAATCATTTGAGCGTGTCGATCATCCATTCTCTCTAGATGCCGGTAAAAATCGGCTTGAGTCTCATAAAAATCTGATTGTGCGCTTGCTATTCGAGCTAGGTAATCGTAAAGCCCTTTTTTCTCCTGTTTCCGTTCTTCGCGGTCACTAGCGACGGCATCAGCTAGGGCTTGAATAGCGCGAGCGTTCGATTCCACTATTTTCTCGATCCGCTCTAATCTGTCTTCTGACATTTTGGTAAACTCCTAATAGACTAATTTCTTGTCCCCCACCGATGCCCGTCGGATGGGGGAATAACTTTAATTATGGGCTTTTCGATGCCAACGCTGATCCGATTCCCTAAATTCCCCCTGTAATGCGATCTCATCAGGAGCCTTAATCTTTCCTGACTATTACCAAGTCAGGGAGACAAAATCAAGGGTTTTCCGTTACAGGAAAACCCACATATAGCACTTTTCACGTTACTGAGGTATCGACAAGTTTTGCCAACAAAGGGCTTAAGCCCTTTGCCCATACCTCATTCTGATGAAAACTGCTATAATACTGCTCACTCAAAACTCAAAACTCAAAACTTAAAACTCAAAACTCAAAACTTAAAACTGATCACTGATAACTGATCACTGATCACTGATATTTATCTTCTCATTCTGCCCTTAACTTGATACCAAAGCCTTCTTAAACGTAGATCGAGAGAAAAACCTCGACGGGTGGGAATAACAATCGTGCCACCGATGCGATCGTGGAAAGCGCGGTTCAATTGCTCATCACCGATCGCCATACCACAATCGGCGAAAAGGGGCGAAGATAGTAAAATCAAGCTTAAAGGATTGCCAAAAAAAGTATTTAACCCTACCATCATTAAAGCTGCCCCGCCACCAGCGATCGCCTCTCGTTTGCTTAACTCCAAAATTCCGGGTAAACGCTGAAGTCGCAGATCGATGACCTTCATATCCAAGGCCCAACGTCCTAAACTCTGACCCTGATTCTGCGCCACCAATAACACCCGCAAACACCACCAAATCAGGAGAAAAAGGAAGAATTGCAGTACAGGCGCACTATTAGCAAAGGAGCTTAAAAACCAGATCGAGGCAAAGTCGATCAGGAAAGCATAGGCCCGACGATCTAAGGGAATTTTCGGAAATTTTTGCGGTAGATTATCTTCAGGCGGGATGGGGTAAACCATAAAAGACCTCTTGTAAAAATCAAAAATTGTTGTTAGGGTTAGGGGTCAGTAGCCAGTAGTCAGTAGTCAGGAGAATTAAGAATGAATAATAATCAGTTAAATGGTCTATTTACACACTTTATGCGATTTAATCCTTATTTTTGCCGTTTTTGAACCCGGAAAAATTAATTATGCAAGAGGTTTAAAGTCAATTCTCGGAAAAATCCTGCGGTTTATCTTCTACTCCAATCGGGAAATTGGCAATTCTAGGATAGTTGTCCCTTGTCTTTTTTCTCCCCCTGTCTCGGAGTCTTCTGTCTGGGAGTCTGCTTACCTAACCGAAGATTTTTGATTTTTGCAGGAGATATAATTATTAATCGACTCGGAGATCTAAGCTACCATTGAGCAAAGGTAGCCCAGAATACAGGGATAATCATGGAGCAAGATTCATTACTAACGGAGGTTATTCTAACCCATCCGCGGCAAAGTTTGGGAGAGATACAGTTGGATTGGATGCCACAACCGGGTAATTATTTGGCCTTAAAAGGACAAACCTACGCAGTTTTGGAACGTCACCACCAGTACCAATACAAGATTGGTGGCTATTGTTTACGCAAAATTTCCCTTTATGTACAAACTGCTCCCACTCCTAACGAAAAAAGTTTGATTGAAGGACGTTGGGTGATGGGGGATGCTAGTTGTCGTTTTAACGCCAGATCCGAACTGTTACGCTGTGCGATTAACCCCTCTGGTCCCTGTCAAGATTGTCGTTTTTACGAAACTATTAACCCTTAAAAGAGCCTTTTTCGGGAATAATCTGACTATGTATTGACAAATCGCCTATGAATCATCCTTACTCTTGGATCGAGGATAGCTTAAAAACCCTCCATCAGGCCAATTGGTATCGAAGGGTTAAAACCATTCAAGGCCGGGGCGGAGCCGTTATAGAATTAGAGGGTCGAGCGCTGGTTAATTTTGCCAGTAATGATTATCTGGGATTAGCAGCCGATGAAAGAATGATCGCGGCAGCCATAGCAGCCACACAACGCTATGGAACTGGAAGCACCGGCTCGCGTCTATTAAGTGGACACCGAGATATTCATCGAGATTTAGAATTAGCGATCGCATCCTTTAAAAATAGCGAAGACGCGATCGTTTTTAGTTCGGGATATTTAGCCAATTTGGGGACAATTACCTGTTTAGTGGGGCAGAAAGACCTGATTTTAGGAGATCAATACAATCACTCTAGCCTCAAAAATGGAGCCAAGTTAAGCGGTGCCACGGTGAAAGAATACCGGCACAATAGTCTCGAAGATTTAGAAAATCAGTTATTAGCCCACCGTCATCACTATCGTCATTGTTTGCTCCTCACTGATACAGTGTTTAGTATGGATGGGGATATCTGTCCCCTAGCGGGAATTCTTGCTCTAGCTGAGATTTATGATTGTATGGTTTTGGTGGATGAAGCCCACGCCACCGGAGTTATGGGGGAAAATGGCACAGGTTGCGTGGAATATTGTGGTTGTCAGGGACGGGAATTAATTCAGATGGGAACCCTGAGTAAAGCTTTGGGCAGTTTAGGGGGGTATGTGACCGGAAACGCCAAAATTATCGATTTTATCCGCAATCGCGCCGCCACCTGGATTTATACTACCGGTTTATCCCCCGCCGACACCGCCGCCGCTAGAATGGCTTTAGAGATTATTCGTCTGGAACCGGAACGTCGCCAACGCCTACACCAAAATATTAATTTTGTCAAGAGTAACTTAAATAATTTTAATATATTGCCTTCGGAAGCGGCGATTTTATGTTTACCGGTAGCCAATCCGGGTCAAGCCCTAGAATTATCCCAAAAACTGCTAGAAAAGGGGATTTTTGCCCCCGCAATTCGTCCTCCTACCGTTCCCACCAGTCGTCTGCGGTTTACTGCCATGGCCACCCATAGCCGCGCCCATCTAGAGGTTCTTGTCCAGTCTATTGGCGAATCTTTCCCCACATAGAGAAAAAGTTTTTCGTGGGAAGTGGGGAACAACTAAGTTGAGCGGCGGTTAGCATCCTTGATCCCATCATCAAGCTCTCTAGCCTGGCCGCTCCAACGACTTGTTAGACTGGGCTTTCGCAATACGTTTACGACTTCTCTGCCGCTTGCTGCTTCCTTTTTGCGTAGGTCTGCAAGGATTGCATCCAAGTCATAGTTGAAGGACTTGGCATACTCTTCACGGATTCGGTGGATCTCCTCGACAATTTCATCTGTCCACATGACTTAATCTCCGATCAGTTCGTTGGGTGTGCAAAGGATAGGCAATACCCAAATGGCTCAAGTTTGCGGCTTGCCGCTAAATATTCGCAGGCAACTTGCCAAATTAAAACTCCCTCTGTCAGATTAGCTACTAGAGAAGCTGCGATTGCCTGCTTACTAGGATAACGCGAATCATTGACGTAAATTAAAACATTTGTGTCAACGGCGTTCATGCAACATATCTCTCGTAAACTGGGGAGCATCAGAGGGAATGGGGTTTTGTTGCATTCGCTCAACAAGCAGTCTTAAAAAATTCTGCCTAGCCGCAATATCGGTAATCTTTGGGGGAATAATTTGAGGTGATTTGACAAAAAGCTCCACCTCAGTGCCTTCAGGTAAATCGTAAGCTGTTTGAAGGATGAACGTACCACTATGATAAATCGCTTTCAAGGCTTGGGGCATGGGGAAATCTCTATCACAAGAATTAGGGGTGATTTAGTTAGCTGCTTACAGTCTAGCCTACAGGATTGCCCCTCTATTTTAACCAACGCTAACATTCCTCAACTGGTCCCACAAGAGCGGCATCGCACTTAAACCCACAGCTTCAATAAATGTGCATGGTGCGTTCCCCAAAAATCGATCGGTGGAGCAGTAGGAGCCACATTAGGGAACGCACCCTACGGTGATCTATTGGCTTCTTAATAGCTAGTGGGTGAAAGCACTCAAAGTGATCTCATCTAAAACTGCTCCTTATCTCTAAAAAATGTCCCCATTACCTGAAGCAGTCTTCCTGTACGATAATCATAAAATCCAGGAGTCAAGTTATAAAGGGAAAACCCCATTTCATTAATATTGCTTAGCATCTCCTCAAACAGCACTTGGTCTTCATATAGAGGAACCAAGGACATTTCTAAAAACATTCCTTGAATTGAGGGTAGAATTCCTGATGCACCTTGGAGAACTCTATCTTCATACCCTTGTGTATCAATTTTGAGAAACGGCGCTTGGAAATTGGAAAAGCAGTGGCTCACTAGTTCATCTAACCGCCTCACCTTGACTACTTCAGAATCAATGTAAGCTGATCTACCAGCCGCGTCTACATGAGCAGGTAAGATACCCAGTATTGAACTACTTTCAGAATTACCAGAAATATTAATTGTGGCTTCACCAGTTGTATTGCCAACCGCGCAACGTTCTGCAACTTCCCAGTTAGGGTAGTTCTTACTTGCAATAACTAGCTTCTCATAAGCAGATGAGAGAGGCTCAAAGGAAACAATTTTACCTTGATACCCAATTTCAATAAGACCCTGAGCATATTGCCCAATGTTTGCTCCTACATCTAAAACCAAGTCAACTTCATAGAGGGTCAATAGCTTCAAAAATCGTGAACCTTTACGTTGAGTATCAATCGCCTTAGCTCGATCAAATGCTGAGGGATAGTACTTAACGATGTCGAAGCCTAGTTGTCGAATAAATTGTCGTATTTTCTTTTTCATGTTTTAGCCACAGCTATGAACTCAACCTGCTGCCAATTGCAGCCCCAAAGCAGACAGAACCACTACCACTAAAAGACTGCGGTCTAACTACGTATTATAGGTCAACTTTCTGTATAACACTCTCTGGGGTAACAATATGGGTCAACTTTCGGCATATCACTCTATTTAGGCGCAATCGCCCGAACTTTTCCCTATATCACGCCCAAAAGCGTGTTAGCCAGATTAGCTTACTGCAAAAAGCATCCTTTAAGGAAACTTATCACAGAAGCTTTCTAGAAATCTAGCAAAGATTCTTATATCTGGCTGCACTTTGTCACAAAATTTCACTATTATTTCGGGTAAGGTATGGTAAATCCCTTGATAGATTCAATCGGGACTAACTTCTGTGAAAACGGCTATAAATCTCCTGCAAAAATCAAAAATCTGACCTTAGGTGAGGAGAATCCGAGACAGGAGGAGAAAAAAGACATAAAAAATTTAGTACAAACGCTCTGCTCTCCCTGCTCTGGCGCTCCCTAGCTTACCAGAGGTCGATTATTCACTAAATGGTATCAAAAAAATCGGGTCTAAAACCTCGTCTTTACTCATTTTATTGTAACGGGATTTGGGATCACAGCTGCAGTAAATGTGCATGGTGCGTTCCCCAAAAATCGATCGGTGGAGCAGCAGGAGCCACATTAGGGAACGTACCCTACAAGATCGGCGATCGCACTAAATCTGCATAACGTCAAAGATCACCGGGCCGGCGCAATAGATGGTTGCGAAGCAGAAATCGCCTTAGTCGCTGGCTCCGGTGCATCGCCTTGTTGGGCAGCTTTCATTTTCGCGGTTAATATTTTTATAAATTCTAATTCTAATTTATCTCCATCTATACCATAATGCGCTTCCCGATGATGATTAGGACATAGGCCAATAACGTTATCGATAGTATCCTTACCATTATTTTCCAAGGCTATAATATGATGCGTTTCAATGTAGTATTTATTATCTTTTATTTCAAAACCTATTTTTCCACAATATTCACATTGTCCGCCAGCGCGATTTAACACAAATTTTCTAACCTTATTGTCTCTAACGAATGATGATGTAACCCTATTAGCACGATCTGGAATTTCTGAGCCAATCGGTAAGTCGGCTATTGAAGAAAGCGATTTTCTATTCTCTTTCTTAATTTCATTAACAATTTCCAGTATCAAAGTTTTTTCTTTAATTATGGCAACATAATTGCCATTGTCTTTATTGATCTTAATATTTAAAATATAACTATTATCAATTTCTTTAATGCTTCTAGGAGATGCTGTTATATCCTTAGCGATGCACACCAACCCATAGGTCAAAATATTTTTCTCAGTTACTAGCTCTAATATTCGTCTTTGATCGTTTTCCCCTGGACGATTTCTTAATGGATCACTTCTGGATAAAAATTTATATTTCCCATCTCTAATTTTATCATCCCATAAAGTAAAAATAGCCCGTTTATGATCGGGTGAGATTGCACACCAAGACCATCTAGGATTAGTGGGTTTCGTATCTAAAATTTCAAATATTTGATTTCTTGTTAGTTCTTTACTCATATTTATTCTTTCTTTTTAGCTGCCCAACTACATACTATAGGTCAACTTTCTGTATAACACCCTCCAGAGTAAAGATATGGTTCAACTTTCGGCATATCACTCCATTTAGGCGCAATCGCCAGAACTTTTCCCGATATCACGCCCAAAAGCGTGTTAGTCAGATTAGCTTACTGCAAACAGCCTCCTTTTAAGGAAACTTATCACAGAATCCTTCTAGAAATCTAGCAAAGATTCTTATATCTGGCTGTACTTTGTCACAAAATTTCACTATTATTTCGGGTAAGGTATGGTAAATCCCTTGATAGATTCAATCGGGACTAACTTCTGGGAAAACCGCTATAGATCTCCTGCAAAAATCAAAAATCTGACCTTAGCTGAGGAGAATCCCAGACAGGAGGAGAAAAAAGACAGGAAAATTTAGTACAAAAGCTCTCACCCCTTTCCTGCTCTGGCGCTCCCTAGCTTACCAGAGGTCGATTGCGACGACAATTATCGCAATGACCACAGCGAAAATTATCGGCATTTTCCTGAAAACCAAAGGCATTTAAGAGAAAGTGCCAACGACAGCGACGGGTATAGAGGTAGGGAAACATCTCATTTTTGGGGTTAAAAGTCATCTTGGCGGAATTATGGCGATAAATAAGCCGATAATGAAAAGGATCGAGCCATTCTAGGCGATCGAGACTGTGTAAAAGGGAGAGAATGAGCGCACCATCGGGAAATTCGGCACTAATCGCCTCTACTTTGCCCTCTAGGGGAATTTGGGCTAAAATTTGCCAAGCTTGTCGGTATTGGCGTTCCTGTTGGGAGTTAAAGAATTTTTGCTGGTTTTTATCGCTATTATCTAACCATCCCGTCGGTTCACTAATTAAGGTGAGAGCCTGCATTTTACCCCCATCGCGACCACCGCGGCCGATTTCCTGTAGGTATTCTGATAGTAAAGCTGGGGGTTGGTAGTGGACAACCCAACGCACATCGGGTTTGTTGATACCCATGCCAAAAGCTGAGGTACAGACAACAAAAGTTAAATCCCCCCGCAGCCAATTTTGTTCTATTTCCCGACGCTGAAAGGGGGATAAACCGGCATGATAGGCACTGGTGCGATAGTGGAGAGATTGCAACCATGCCGCTAAATTTTCACTATGGCGACGGGAACGAGTATAGATCAGGCCGGATTGTCGAGGTTGACCGGTGAGGAAGTTTAATAGTTGATGACGACGACAACCGGGGCTAATACATATTTTGGTGCTTAGGTCAAGGTTTTGACGGTAAGGATTTATTAAGAAAAGCTGTGGTTTTTCTAGTTGTAAGATGCGGGTGAGCGTCTCACGGGTGGCGGGGTTAGCGGTGGCGGTAAAAGCAGCGATCGCTATTTGGCTGCCGGCTGGTTTCGATTGCAGCAGAGCGGGACGGACGGCCCCAAGACGACGGTAGGCAGGACGAAAATTATCGCCCCACTGGGTTAAACAATGGGCTTCGTCGAGGATGAGAGCGTTAATTTTAACGTGGGGAAGGGTTAATTTTGACCAGAGGGGCGGACTTAAGAGGGTTTCTGGGGAAAGATAGAGAAGTCGCAGGGTTTGATCTGCGATCGCTGCTAAAGTTTTCTTTCTCTGTTGTCGGGGGATTTCGTGATGAATAAGGGCGACGGGTAGTTTTTTGGCTAATAATTCCTCCACCTGATTTTCCATCAGGGCCACTAGGGGAGAAATCACTAGGGTTAAGCCGGTTTTTAATAAAGCGGGCAATTGAAAACAGATAGATTTACCGAATCCCGTGGGCATGACAATCAGGGCATCTTGTGCCGCTAGAATTGTCTCGATAATCTCCTGTTGGGGAAAGCGAAAGGCCTCATAGCCCCAAATTTTTTGAAAAATAGTCTGGATGCTTTCGGGATATTGGGAAGACATGGTTAGACTGCTGGGAATTATGAATTATGAATTATGAATTATGAATTGGGGAGCAGGAGAGTGGGGTGTGGGGTGTGGGAATTATGAATTATGAATTATGAATTATGAATTGGGGAGAGGGCTCTCTTAGGTTTGGTGGGCAAAATGTATTCTAAGATACATTCTTCCTAGCGAGCGAGTGGAAGGAACCACAAAGACACAAAGGACACAAAGATTGATCGATCCTATATAAGTTAAACTTATCACACAGAACCTAGAAGAGCCGGGAGAGGGGAGAAAGGAGCGGGGGAGGGGAGAGCATTTGTATTAAAATTCAGGGGCTGGTTTAAAGGCACAACTGGTTAGAAATCTCTGGTTTAAACAGTTTGAGCGGTTTTGACTATCCCGGACGGGGAATAGTTTTTCCCATAATTGAATTTTTTTGCACTTTTTTAATAATCTGTTACACTTATAGCGATCAATCCTTGTCTGGGGAATTACTGATGACTGAACCTGTTAGCACCACTGACCCCGCAGTAGAAACCGCCACCGAAGCGCAACCCAGTTACGTCAAGCTGGCGATGCGGAATATGGTCAAGAAAAAAGGCGTCTCGTTAAAACACTTTTTTTTGACTACGGCAGCCCTATTAGGCTTTTTTGTCGGTATTTCCTATCTGACGCGTCCCTAAGGTGAAATCTGGTGAGTGAGACTTTGCCCCTAGGGGTGGATTTATGCCTACAGGATAATTATTTTGATCCCGGAAATAGTCCTGTGGATGGCCAAACTTGGCACTATTGGTTGGAGACATGGTTAGGCTATCTATCGGATTATCTCCCCGTTGCCGCCGGTTATGAACTAAGTTTGCGTTTAACAGACGATCGAGAAATTCAGACCTATAATTGCCAATATCGCCACAAAGATCAACCGACGGATGTTCTCGCTTTTGCCGCTCTCGAAGTGGATTTCCCGGTCGATGAGGGCATTTTAGAGACAGAACCTTTATATTTGGGGGATATTATCATCTCTGTGGAGACAGCACAACAACAGGCTTTAACACAAAATCATCCTTTGGCGCGAGAATTGGCCTGGTTAACTGCCCACGCTTGTTTACATCTTTTGGGTTGGGATCATCCCGATGAAACAAGTCTGTTAGAAATGCTATCTTTACAGGAAACTTTGTTAAAAACCGTCAAAATTGCCGATACATAGTTAGTTGTTTTTGTCAAGCATTATTGAGGAATATGAAGACAAACTATCATCAAGCCAACCAATCTGCCAGCCTATCTAATCCCTATCTCAACAATAATTTTATCCCTCGATCGGGACAGCTGAGTGAGGGCAACAATCCCAATCAAAGAGAATACGCTTGGCAAGTCGCCTCGAATCTATTAGTCAGTTTTCGCTACGCTTGGGCCGGAGTCCGTTATGCTTTTGTCAGTCAGAGAAATTTTCGCATTCACACCCTGATTACCCTAGTAGCGATTAGTTGGGGCTTATTTTTGCGGGTTAATGCCCTAGAAATGGCGATTGTCTCCCTTACCTGCGCTCTGGTGATGGTCTTAGAATTAATTAACACCGCTCTAGAATCAGTGGTGGATCTGACGGTGGGGCAATCCTACCATGATTTAGCCAAAATAGCGAAAGATTGTGCCGCTGGTGCCGTTTTAATCGCCTCGATCGCCGCTTTACTCGTAGCGGCTTTTATTTTTATTCCCCATTTATTAGTTTAAGTGGGAAGTGGGAAGTGGTGAGAGAGGAGTAGGGAGAAAAAGCTAACTCCTGACTCCTGACTCCTGACTCCTGACTCCTGACTCCTGACTCCTGACTCCTGACTCCTGACGGCTAAAAAAGCCGATTTGACATAAGGGGACTCGACAACTTTTAGCCGATAAATTTAACTTTTCTTAACCTAAGCCTAAACTGGCGAGGGGAGAGGGTTTCGCTATATATAAAAAATTGTAATCGTCGATACAGCAAAAAATCTCTTTTGTCCCCCTATAGGTTAGAATATAGTTAGTGATAAGACTTCTTTTGTAGATCTTGCAGGAAATCTCCCATGAGTGCCATAACTTTCTCCACCGCTCCCACCGCTTACTCTATCAGGATGATTAAGGACGAAGTCCGTCAGATGGTAGAACAGGGGGTAGTGAGCAGACACCAACCGATCTACACCCTCTGTCAGTTCATTCCCCCCCGGGAGTGGGTTTGTGTTGAATGTGAACTAGAACGATGTGACTACCTTCTCAGAGACCAAATTGGTGACTTAATCGCCTCGGAATCTTGGGATAATGATTAAACTCTCCCATTTGCCGATCTGGGGAAAAATCGGACTAATCAGAAATTTAGCAGCCTTGTCCACTTCCTTAAACTATTATAATTCAGCCCCGGTCAATTCTGGGGCTGAAACTATGGGGATAGGAAGGGTGTAATTGTTAAGAAAAAAGAAGTTTTGGCAATATTTAGGACTTGCTGAATAATGGTAAAACCCTTTGAAAATAAGGCTTTTGACCTGTTAAAATCTGATGTTAGTGCAAGAAAATAGGATTGGGACATTCAAAAACCTTGCATTATTCTCCTCATAGTACATAAACTGGTACAAAAAAAGAGGGCAACAAAGCCTGAAACGACCGACTCCTGACTCCTGACTCCTGACTCCTGACTCCTGACTCCTGACTCCTAACCCCACCAACAAACTTTTTCAGCAAACCCTATTTAGCCAAGTTAGTTCACAAGTTCCCCATTGCCAGGGGACGCTATCTCTAACATCCCCAAGTTTTCCCTAACTTAAAATCAGTAGTTGGCGCTGTTGTAAAGAACGCACACCAGTTAATCCTAAACCAACTTGAGCATCGATTGCTCCCACGGTTAAACGACCATCACAAGCTTGTAAAAAAGCAAATTCTCTTTCCGAGAGATTAACTGGCCGATAATCGTAGTCTAGAACACTTGCACTAGGCCAACCGTAAAGACAGGGATGAACTTCGGCCACTGCATTCTCTAGGACTTGATCCCCGGACCAATCGGCAGTCAAAATCGGTGGTTTAGCGAGGAAAAATTCATAGTGGGTGATTTCCGGGTCTAATAATTCCGTCAAGCGATAACGTTCCCTTTCCCCTAAATTTTGCGCTCTAGCCATCAATTCGGGGGATTTACCCAATAAACGGTCTAATTGCCAGTAGGAAGGGTTAGAAAAGCCAATAAAGGCTAATCCTGACGCATCAATCAGTTGAAAGAGGGTATCGATATTATAGTCCACTTCCCGGGGGTGAACATACATATCAGCGAAGGACTCGTCGCGATGATTTTCCATTGACCAACGCTCTTTTTCCCGTTTCAAAATGCGATTATTTTCCGGTAGAGAGGCAAAAATCTCTCGGCCGACAGCGACCCCATCTTTATAATCCCCGCGTCGGTCTCCCTGCAAAAGTGCGATCGCAGATTGCATTAACTGGATTTCCCAGCGTCCCAATTGTGCATAGACGAAAATGTGCAGCAGACCACCGGGGGCCAGCTTTTGCGCGAGGGATTGAATACCTTTAATCGGGTCCGGGAGATGGTGCAGCACCCCGACGCAGTTAATTAAATCAAATTCTCCGGGGAGATTAGTGGCCGATTCAAGGGGTAAATGGTGAAAATCCAGAGAACCTCGGTGCTTTGTCGCAACTCCCGAACGATTACAGCGTTCTTTGGCAATTTCTAGAGCTTTTTCACTGATATCTATAGCGACTACATGAGCGAAAGGGTTGAGCGCGAGCAGATATTCGGTTCCCGCACCAGTACCACAACCTGCATCGAGAATGCGGATATCCTCTCGTTCGGGTTTACGATGACAACAAAAGTTATAGGCAGCAATCCAATTCCAGCGCCAATTGTAACCCGGAGGAGGTTCGTCTAGGAGCGGTTCGGGGGGGAAAGGATAGGTATTGTAGAGACGTTGTACAGCAGTGCGAATAGTAGCGTCGTCGGACATGAAAATTGGCGGAGTTTAGGATAACACTCGATCGATTGTCTCACAGACAGCAGCGATCGGGAAAGTCAGCCGGGGTTTTTTTGAGTTGGTCGAGGGTAAATGATAAATAATCATTATGACTATCCGGTTCTGTGCCAAAACTAGATATTATTTCCTTGGTCAATATTCTTTTCTATTCCTTGTCCTACTGTCTCTTAACCCTATCTAAGTTTTACTGGCAATTATTCGAGAGTCATTCTCTAACAATTATCTCAAATATAAGCAAATCTTGCCGATACAAAAGACCATGAAAATTAAGTCTATAAAGCTTGTTAATTATCGAGGTGTAGTCAGTTTAAACATCGACTTTCATCGGCAATTAAACGTATTTATAGGAGTTAATGGTGCGGGAAAATCTACCATTTTAGACAGTTTGGCTATTATGCTTTCATGGTTAGTTAATCGCCTAAAAAATACTAATGCCAGTGGACAACAGATTAGCAAAACTGAGATTAATAATGGTCAGGGGACGGCTATAATTGAAATCACTGGGGTGACGGAAGATAGTCAAGAGATTACTTGGAAAATAGTAAAAACTAGGACTGGATATATCCACGCTGGAGAACGGAGTAATTTTAGCCAATTAAATGAATACACTCAACAAATACAACAACGACAAATTACTGAACATCAAGGACAAATTAACCTACCTTTATTTGTTTATTATTCTGTTAATCGAGCAGTGCTGGATATACCCTTAAAAATTAAAACAAAACATCAATTTGAATCTCTAAGTGCCTACGAAAATGCTTTAACCAGTGGATCAGATTTTCGCACTTTTTTTGAATGGTTTCGCGAGCGCGAAGATTTAGAAAATGAAAATAGAAAATATCAGGATTATCTAATTAAACCAGAAGGTTTTTGTTTTCCTGATCCCCAATTGGAAGCGGTTCGGGAAACGATCGAACGTTTTCTACCCGATTTTAGTAATCTTAGCGTCCGTCGTAATCCCTTGAGAATGGAAGTAACAAAAAAGAATAAAATAGTTACTGTTAATCAACTTTCTGATGGAGAAAAATGTCTGATTGCTATGCTGGGAGATTTAGCTCGAAGAATGGCGATTGCTAATCCTCAAAATCCTTATCCCTTAACGGGTACTGGCGTTATTATCATTGACGAAATTGATTTACATTTACATCCTCAATGGCAAAGATTTGTAGTACCTAAATTACTAGAAGTTTTTCCTAACTGTCAATTTTTTATTTCCACCCATTCTCCTAATATTATCACTCATGTTCAACCAGAAAGTTTACACTTCATGGAACAAACAGAAATGGGAATAAAAGTTCATCCCGTGCAGGAGTCCTACGGCAAAAATGTTGATCGAATTTTAGAAGATTTGATGGGATTAGAGACAACTCGTCCCAAGGAAATCGCTGAAGCTTTGAAAGATATCTATGAACAAATTTCTCAAAATCAATTAGAGGCAGCTAAAAATAAAATCAATGATCTCAGAGCTAAAATTCAAGATGATCCAGAATTAATTAAAGCTGAAGTTATTATTCGACGCAAGGAAATTATCGGAAAATGAAGTATATTAGAAAAATACAAGAACCACCAGAGTTTAAGAATTGGAAAGAGCAAGCTAACTCAGATTGGCAGCCCTACTTTAGAAATTTAGCGGGAAAACCAAAAGAAATACTAATTAAAGCTTTGATGACAGAACAGGGGGAAATATGTTGTTATTGTGAAAGTCGATTGATTGATGGTAAATGGCATATAGAACATTTTAAACCTCAGAGTGATCCCAGTGTTGATCCCCTAGATTATGCCAATTTGCTATGTTCCTGTCAGGCAAATCTTAAGCCTGGTGAACCTCGGCACTGTGGTAATCTAAAAGATAACTGGTTTGATGAAAATCTCTTAATCTCTCCACTTAATCCCGATTGTGAGTCCCACTTTGCCTTTAACTATGATGGTACAATTAAACCTGCACAAGAAGATGATCAAAAAGCAATTAATACTATCGAAAAGTTGGGATTAAACCTCAATAAAATCAACGACTTTCGTCAGAAAGCCATCAAACCTTTTTTGGATGAGGAGATAGATAATGCTCAATTAAAAGTTTTTGTCAATGGATATTTATGCTTAGATGATCAACAAAGATACAATCCTTTCTGGACAACAATCAAATATTTGTTCAGCGATTTAATTGAATAATCTTTCCTTTACAAAAAGACAAGAATTTTTATAAAAGTTTGGATAAACAAGAAAAAATATAAAGTCTTATGAAGATTATTCAAGAATTATCTCAAAAGTCAACAATTGATGAGATTCTGGTCAGATAATTGGGGTGGAGGGGTGAATCAACCTGATCCGAAAAAGAGATTGTTGTCGAGAGTTGGAGAGAAAAGCAATGAATATCAAGGATACATTACACAATTTTGTCCAGTACCTAACAGAGGCTTTCGCTCGCATTTTTAGTCCCAACAGTGATGAATATCCCGATGTGGGGATGCAGCCTTTTGATTCTGAACCTTACCATGCTCCCAAGGGTAATTCTTAACTAAAAATGATGGGTAATTGCTTTGAGATAAAAGTTATGGGTAGGGATAATAACCCTACCTGATTTTATAGAAAAATAATTAATCCTCTGCTTGCCAATCGGGACAACTATCACTATCCCAACCGTAGGGATGGAAACCGCAGACGAGAAGATTACCTCCGTAGATATAACCGTGATAATTACGGCAACCGATACAAGCAGGATGGGTGTTAGGATCGGGGTTAACCTTAGGAGTGAGGGTAAAATCCGAGGGTTCATCTGATTCCGAAAAGGGGTATTCATCGAGGTTAAAAAATTCTTCTAATTCCTGGGGTAAAACCTCTTGAATAAACTGTTCCAGATCGATGATAATCTCCTCATTAATTTCTTCGATAGTTTGGGCTACTTCTTGGAAAAAAGTTTCAATTCCCAGGGCGACAGTTTCGATCACTTCCCAAAAATCTTTCTGCCAATCGTCCATGTTTATACTTGCATCCCTTGTCTGGTAATAATTAATTATTTGCCGCTAAAATCTAGGTTTTAATCCTGTTGCAGTTTCCGTAATTCTTCCTGAAGACGTTCCACCTTTTGCCGCAATTCATCTACTTTTGGATTGGCTGCCTTGGTGTCCTCCTCATCTTCAATAATTTCTATCCGTCGGGGTTCATGGGGAATATTAGATTCGTTACCTTCTACGGTTTGCTGTTGTGCCTGTTTCACCCACTCATCGACGTATTTGCGCGCTTCTTCCGCGTTTATTTCGCCGCGAGCAATCATCTCATCGGCTAATTTTTGGGCTTGATTTCTTAATTCTTGTAAATTTACTTCAGCTTTTTCGGCGGCATAAGCGGCAATGCCTACACCCAAATAAACTGCTTTTTTGACTAAATCACCTAAGTTGACCATAGCAAAAATCCTGAATTGATCGCTCTTACTTCCTAGAATAAACGATCCTTCTCCCAAATGGAGGCGGGTTTTGGGAGTGAGTGAACAGTGAACAGTAATCGGTGAACGCTTGCACCTCTATCCAAGAGAGCCATGAGTGAACTGAACTGAAAACTGATGAGGTAAAGTTTTGTAAAGAGATGCGGTGGTGGCGACAGCAAAATTGATCCCTATAAAGATGAAATTTTAGTCAAATTGCTGGTTTTTCGCCCTCAAAACGACGATAGAGCCTCATTAGGTCATTTTTAACCTAAATAGTGTGATTAAGCTCAAAATGACTAAATATTGCCGATAGCTGCCAGCAGCCCGCAGCCGGCTGAATTGATTTGTGTTCATCCTAACCAAAGATTTAAACTAAAGAATCGAGACCAGATTCCCGATTTAATCACAAAAAACTATGTTTCCTATTCATCGCCCCCGTCGTCTGCGTCAAACCCCTCAAATGCGCCGTCTGGTGAGTGAAACCGTCTTGACAGCCAATGACTTTATCTATCCCCTTTTCGCCACGACGGGGGAAGGTATCGCCCAGGAAGTGAAATCGATGCCGGGGGTGTACCAATTATCAATCGATAAAATTGTTGACGAAGCCAAGGAAGTGCGTGATTTAGGAATCCCAGCGATTATTTTATTCGGGCTGCCAGAAAGTAAAGACACAGAGGCGACGGGAGCATGGCACAATCATGGTATTGTCCAAAAAGCGGCCACAGCAATTAAAGAGGCAGTTCCCGATCTACTCATTGTCGCCGATACTTGTTTGTGTGAATATACCAACCACGGTCATTGTGGTTATCTGCAAACGGGAGATTTAACCGGCAGGGTGTTAAACGATCCTACTCTGGAATTATTGCAAAAAACCGCCGTTTCTCAGGTAAAAGCGGGAGTGGATATCATTGCACCTTCGGGAATGATGGATGGTTTTGTCCAGGCAATTCGTCAAGGATTGGATGAGGCTGGTTATAGTGATACACCAATTCTTTCCTATACGGCTAAATATGCCTCTGCCTATTATGGTCCGTTTCGGGATGCGGCGGATTCTACCCCCCAATTCGGCGATCGCAGAACCTACCAAATGGATCCGGGTAATGCCAGAGAAGCCTTAAAAGAGGTGGAATTAGACGTATTAGAGGGAGCAGATATGTTAATGGTAAAACCTGCCCTGTCTTACATGGATATTATCTGGAGAATCAAGGAAATGACTAATTTACCCGTGGCTGCCTACAATGTATCGGGGGAATATTCAATGATTAAAGCGGCGGCGTTAAATGGCTGGATTGACGAAAAACGGGTGACTTTAGAGACTTTAACCAGCTTTAAACGGGCCGGTGCCGATATTATCTTAACCTACCACGCTAAGGATGCCGTGCGCTGGTTAGCAGAGGGTTAAACTTGTTGATTGAACCCACCATGCTGATTATCGGTTAAACGGCGAAGCATCGGACCTACCATGACAATATAAACGACTCTCTCATGATTCCCTGGCAATTCCTCATAATTCCCACATAATCCTCTAGATTTATGCAACCCAGACCAAGTTCTCTCTATTATCCATCGCCGGGCTGCATTGGTGATGGTGAGATAGGAAGTTTTCCTTTTGGGTGGCCAGTCGTCAATAGCAACTTAGGTTATACTTCATCTTGAGGAGAAACGCTGTAATTATATTCTTTTGCCGCTTGTACTAAGGATAAAAGTTGTCCGGTTTGATCGGTTCCCGATACTCCTAAATCACTGTGACAGAGGATAACTTTTTCGCTTACCCTTGCTAATAAATCCCTTAAAACTCTCTGTAAACGGGCCTGATTTTCCTCTAATTCTGCTTCTGTTGTCCAGCGTTGATAGGGACTTTCTCGCCAAAAAATTGGCGCGGCAAAAAGAGTAGCAGCACCTCCTTGTTCCCAGAGTGGAGAGGAACAATCTAGCCAAAAATGCCAACGATGACTAGAACGAAAAGAACGATATTGAAAGATATTGCCTAGGGTAACTGCTGAGGAAGATTTAATAAATTGTCGCACAGGATAGGGATTAGCGGTAATTGTACCACGGCGCAAAAGTTGGATAAATTGATTAATAGTTTCGCTGGGACTTTGAAAAGAGGGTTCACTCTCACGCAAACGGCGATCGATCTCCCAAAAATGTTGGGCAGTTTCCATTAATTCTCGCAAAGCTGCCAAGTGATCGAAGGGCAAATTTTCCCCATCGTTTAATAATTGTTCGATCGCTTGATTTAAGACAAAAATCGGGAAAAGTTTCGCTTCTTGCTGCCGTTTTTTCATCCCTTCGATCCAGTGACAAATTCTTTCGTAGGCAGTACAAGCTTTTTGTCCTAAGCGATCCCAACGGGGAAAAGTTTTGATCGCTAATAAACGAGGATTTTCTGGATGCACTTGATAACAATGATCGGCAATTAATCCGGCGCGAACTGGATCGATATCGGGAATTAAATTTTGTTCTTCATCCCAGCGATAACGGCTAAAAATCACCAGCATTTCCGCTAGGGCCTCTTGGGGGGCTAAACGCCCCAAATTTGGGTAAACAAGGGCGAGAAGGGTCAATAATGCCCGAATCAGAGGACAACTGATCAGGGGTCGTTGTTCGTTCAGGGGTTGAACGGCTATCCCGGCACCGGTTAAAATTTCCATCAGGCTATAACGGGCGATTTCGTCTAAACCGGGAGCAATAACGGCGATTTCTTCGGGTTTTACTGCTCCTTGCTTGACTGCTTGAATAATAGCTGTGGCTGTCTTCCGTAACAATTCAGCGCGAGAGGTGGTTTGCAGGGAGATGAATTGATCGGGAAGATTGCCACGATAGTCACCGTCGCTAATTAGGGAGAGAACCGTCTCGCTAAACTGAGCAGCTAACCCGTTAGTGGTAGATAATGGCATAGTTTGACAGCGTGCCGCTAATTTTTGTAGATAATCGGGATCGGCAGTTAATCCTAAGCGAATTTTTCCCTGGGGATTGTAGGTAAAAACGCTAAAACAATCGTGATCGAGGAAAAAACTGAGTAAATCCTTGGCAATAGCCGGATAATCGTCCACATCGTCTGCAAAAACTCCCCGGAAGCGTTTTAATAGTTGCTGTTGATAACGACTATCAGGGAATAAATAGCGCCAATAGAGTTCGTAGATGATACCATAACTTAATAAACCACGTTCTAGAGACCAATCACGCCATTGAATGATTAATTCTCCCACTTTTTCTGGTGTTTCCTGCTCATTAATCGCTAAAACTCGTTTTAGATCTGTTTCTGATAATCCGTCGGCTAATTTTTGCGGGATTGTTTCTGCGGGAACACCACTAGCGCCGGCTAATTGTAACAGATCGAGAACTTGACGGACGAAACGATATTCATTTATGCTAGTAAGCTGGAAGAATTTAGCGATCGCTGGTTGCCAGAGACGGGTGGCGAGTTCCTGCTCCGTTTCTGGGCGTAATCGGCGGGGAAATTGGGCTTTTAGCCCCAAAAACTCGAAAATTAACGGCCAAAACAGGATGACTTCATCGGTGAGAAAACCTAAAGGGGTTTTGCAGAGAATCGGATGGCTACCCTTAACAGCAAGGGCTAATCGATCGGCTAATTCCCCTTTATTATCATCGTTGGCAGCGAAAACTAAGATCGATCGAGGAAGGGGGGATGATTTTGAGCGATCGCGAGACACCCAGCGCTGAAATTCCCTGACTAAAGCGGTGGTTTTTCCTGATCGCGTGCCACCTTCGATCCAAATTGGTATGATTGACATCGTTTTTTCTCAATTGTATTTGTTAAGATGACTGATCGGTACTCTAGCTTTTTCCTTGTGGAAGTAATTGTTTTCTATGAATCTTAATCGGATTTTGCAAGGTGTTAATCAATGGTTATTACAAACTCCTGAACGTTCTTTAGATGAGGCGTATCATGCAGCTTTGAAGATTAAGGAGATAGAAGACAAGCATTTTCAAGGGCGAAAAGTGGCGAATGGGTTCTCGAATTATGGCAGCAGCACTAATTCCTATTTTATCTCAGAAGTTAAAGGTTATCTGCAAAAAATTAAAGTCAGATTGACGGAGTTTAAAGCTAGTCGCTCGATCGTTAATACCTTTGGACCAAATCAACCGACAATTAATAATGGGGTGATTACTGTCACCACAGATGTTTGTCTGAAAAAACTTCAGTTTATTGATAGTATTATCGGAAAATATCAAGGTAACTATTGGCAAGAAGATCTTGAAGATGTTCCCAAAAGTCTCCAGAACAGAAATTTTGAGCAGGAAACAGCGAAAAACAAGACTTCTAGAAATCGCTCTTTTTTAGCGGCTGGTAGTCCTGAAGAGGAGGAAATAATCAAAAGTAATAAATCCCAAAAAGCTACGGAAAAACCGGGGGTTTTACCCCGTTCTTTTGTCAATACTTTTAATCGCATTAAACAGGAAATCGATCCGCAAGCGGAGGAATCGGAGGAGGCAGTTTTAAAGAAATTTCGCAATTCTCGTTATAAAACAGCCATTTCCCTCAAGTTTATTTTACTGTTAATTATTGTTCCTTTATTAACCCAGCAATTAACCAAAACTTTTCTGATTACCCCCTTGGTTAATAAATATTTCCAACAACAGGAACAGTTTATTTTTATCAATCAGGATTTAGAAGAAGAGGCTTTTTCGGAATTGAGAAGATTTGAGGAAGCTTTACATTTTCGAGGTATGATTGGTTTAGCCCCTAAATTATCTAAGGAAGAAATCGAGGGAGAAATTACTAAAAAAGCGGCGGTACTAAGTGAAGAATTTCGCCAACGAGGTTTAAATGCGATCTCCAATATTTTCGCCGATATTTGTTCCCTGATTGCCTTTGGTTTTGTTGTTGCTTTTAGTCGTCGAGAAATCGAGATTGTCAAGTCTTTTCTCGATGGCATTCTCTATAATCTTAGCGATTCAGCTAAAGCTTTTTTAATTATTCTCTTTACCGATATATTTGTCGGTTTCCACTCTCCCCACGGTTGGGAAGTGATCCTAGAAGGGTTAAGTCGTCATTTCGGTTTACCAGAAAATCGCCAGTTTAATTTTCTCTTTATTGCCACTTTTCCCGTGATCTTGGATACAGTCTTAAAATATTGGATTTTCCGTTATCTCAATCGCATTTCTCCCTCGGCAGTGGCTACCTATCGTAATATGAATGAATAGGGTAAAATCGGGGAGAAACTTGTTAATTTACCCTTCTAATTTTGGGAGGATAATCTTGCTGCTGTCTCTTGTACTTTGGTAGATTCTAATTGCAAAGCAGTGGCAATCTGTTCTATACTTAAACCTAAAGCTAGTAAACCAGCGATCGCTTCAGTTTTAGCTTCCTCGCGTCCTTCTTCACGACCTTCTTGTTTAGCTTCTTGATAAAGTCGAGTCTGTCTGAGATCATCTAATCCGAACATAGCTTCTAACTCCGTGCGACTAAGATTAGTAAATTTATAGGCTAAGGTTCTTTCAATTAATTCTATAACTTTTTGCTGGAAAACTAGATCATCAATTTGAGCGATCGCTTTTTCTAAAAGTGGTTTTCCTCGTTGCTGTGCTAATTGGGGTGTAGCGACAATTAACTGAATAATTCCTAAACCCAGAGACGGATCTGGACTATCGATTAATTCATCTAAATAAATACGTCTGATCTGTCCCGTTATCTCAAATCCCCGCAGTTGATAGGGAAAGTTATTATCCAGATCCCTGGAGGCAAATAAAGCGACAGCCATCCAATCCTGAACGGGTTTATACTGATTGAGATAGATGACAATTTCTGTTAAAAATCGCCAATAAAAATCACTTTTATCCTGAAATTGCACTTCAACAAAGTAAATAATTAGTTCCGGTGCTGCTGTGGTCGGTAAAAAAATACCGTCAAAACGACGCGCTAATTCTTTGATTTCTCGGGAGGAGAATTGATAATTTTTAGCTTTCTGGGTTGATTCTCCCAGTAATTCAAAAATTAACCCCGGAAAAGTTTGCAATAGTTGATAAAAAATTGTATCGGTCTTCACAAGCTTAAAAAAATCGAGATATTTACTAACAATTATTTACAAATCATCCAACAAGAGCGTAACTAACACCTTATCGACGCGATTACCGTCCATATCCACCACTTCCAAACGCAACCTTTGCCATTCAAAATGATCGGCAGCCCCCGGAATCCTACCAAGATGGGTAATAATAAAACCCCCTAGAGTGTGATAATTCCCCTGTTTTTCCCCCGGTAATTCACTGATTTCAAATAATTCTTTAAAATCTTCGATCGCCACTGTGCCATCGATCAACCAAGAACCATCTTCCCGCTGCACGATCTGAGCATCTTCAATATTATCTAATTGGGGTAAATCGCCGACAATTGCCTCTAAAATATCCTTGCGCGTCACCAATCCTTGAATCACCCCGTACTCATCCACTACCAAGGCAATATGATGACCACTTTGCTGCACCAATTCTAAAACCTTTAAACCCCTAGTGCTTTCCGGCACAAAAAGCGGCTGTTGTAAATCCTTCGTCAGGTCGAAACTTTCACCGTTTAAACAATCCGCTAATAAGTCTGTGACTTCGATTACCCCCAAAACCTCATCTAAACTGCCCTGACAGACTGGAAAACGGTTATGATTGCTCTCAATTAGCTTCTGGCGGTTAATTTCGGCGCTATCTTCCAAATCTAGCCAAATAATATCTGGGCGCGTGGTCATAATCTGGCTTACTCTGCGATCGCCCAATCCTAACACCCTTTCCACCATATCCTGTTCTGCTTCCTCAAAGGTTCCCGCTTCGGTTCCCTGTTTAAGCATAATTTTCAATTCTTCTTCCGTAATGGGGGAATCATTATTATTACCGCTAATCCCCAACAAACTGAGAATCAGATTAGTCGATTGACTTAAAAGATGGACAATGGGCGAAACAATTTTTGATAACCTATTCAGAGGATCAGCAACGAGGATAGCGATTTTTTCAGGATTACTTAAACCTAACCGTTTCGGCACTAATTCCCCCACCACTAGGGATAGATAGGTAATAATTAACACCACTAATCCTAATCCCAAAGCTTGACTGTAGGGGGCTAAAACAGGAACTTGCGCCAATAATTGCGCCACACTGACCGATAAATTAGCTCCTCCGTAGGCCCCGGCAAAGATTCCCACTAGGGTAATACCAATCTGCACCGTTGATAAAATTTGATTGGGATCATTGGCCAATTTTAAGGCCACCGCCGCCCGTCGATCATCTCTGGCTAATTGTTCTAAACGGACTTTGCGGGCCGAGACAATGGCAATTTCCGAGAGAGCAAAGACTCCATTGAGGAGGATGAGGAAGAAGATAACAAGAATTTCGGTAGTCGCCGAGAACATGGTTAAAACTTACAGGTAAAGGGGCGGATAGTTGTTTGGATCATAGGGCGAGAATCGGTTAAGTTCAGTAAAGAATCATCTTGATTTTTAACGAGTTACGAAGGCTTGTGTCTGGAGGGAGGTACTCCCAGTATAAATGGGATAGGATCAAGTTCGCACTCTTAGCTCAGTTAACAGTGAACAGTCAAGAGTGACCTGTTGCCAGTAAAAAAAGTTGTCCCTGGGAGAGTGGGGACAAACCATCTCAATCTATTCGCCTGAAAAATTATGATCGCTACACCCGTATCATCGAAATCGAACCCTATCACGGAAATACGCCCCGGACTACCGACTATTTGCGGTTGGGAACAGGAAATCGCGGCGATTGTCAATCACGATGATCCGATCTTTTTACCGACAACAAATCTCAAATTAGACAATATTAAGGCTGGTTTTGCCTGTGCTTTGCATATGCACCAACCCACCATCCCGGCGGGTGTTAACGGTGAATTAATCTGCAATCTCCAGCATATGTTCGAGAATCAGGGGGATGGTGATAACCATAATGCCAGCGTTTTTGCCTGGTGTTACAGTCGCATGGGCGATTTTATCCCAGAATTGGTGGCGGAAGGCTGTAATCCCCGGATTATGCTCGATTATTCCGGCAATCTCCTCTGGGGTTTGGTACAGATGGGACGGCAGGATATCCTCGATAAACTCAAATTAATCACCTGTAACAGTCAATATCAACCCTATGTGGAATGGTTGGGGACGATGTGGAGTCATGCGGTGGCTCCTTCCACACCGATCCCCGATCTAAAATTACAGATGCAAGCGTGGCAAACCTATTTTGCCTCGATTTTTGGTCTGGATGCCCTAAAACGAGTCAAAGGGTTCTCTCCCCCGGAAATGCACCTTCCTAACCATCCTGATACCCTCTACGAGTATATTAAAGCTCTGAAAGAATGCGGCTATCGTTGGTTATTGGTACAGGAACACTCGGTGGAAAATCTCGACGGTTCGGGATTGAGTCAGGAACAAAAATATATTCCTAATCGCTTGGTGGCCCGCAATTCTCGCGGTGAAGTGATTGCGATTACTGCTTTGATTAAAACCCAGGGTTCCGACACCAAATTAGTTGCCCAAATGCAACCCTACCACGAGGCTAAATGCCGAGGTAAACAGCAAATCGGCGGCGTTTGGGTTCCTTCCCTAGGTTCCCAGATTGCCGACGGTGAAAATGGGGGCGTGATGATGAATGAATTTCCTCGCGATTTTCCCAATCCTTGGCGGGAAATGCAGGGGGGTTCCAGTGTGGCAGGATTTAACGGCACGGAATATCTGGAGTTAATCGAGGCTGCTGGCGTTAATCCCGAAGATTATCCGGCAATTCAAGCCGTACACCAGCATAAAATCTGGCAGCGAGTTAATCCGGATGCCGCTACCCCAGAAGCGGTAGAACAGGCGATCGCTGAGTTAAAACAGTCCGACCACCGTTTTAGCATGGATGGGGCATCTTGGACAAATGATCTCAGTTGGGTGCGCGGTTACGAAAATGTCCTCGAACCGATGAACCAATTAAGCGCTCAATTCCACGAGAAATATGATCCTTTAGTACAGGCGGATCCTAGTTTTACCCGACGACCGGATTATCTGGAGGCACTGCTTTATAATTTGCTTGTGCAAACCAGTTGTTTCCGTTATTGGGGCCAGGGTACTTGGACCGATTACGCCCGCACTTTATACGCAAGAGGCGCGGCCCTAACCCGCTAGGATAGTAAGGTATCTAGGGCGCAGATTCTGCGCCCTAGTAGCACAGATGTATTAAACTAAATCCTGTTTAAAAGGTATCGGGGAGCGGGGAGAAACAATCCATCTTCTTTACATTAATTTACGAACGTTCTCTTAACTGTTTTTTAGCTTACCAAACAGCCCCAAGGTGATTCTCCCCGTTGGCAACCCTAATCCCGCAACAATTAGAGGCAACACCGATGATGACTGGCGCTTCCCCTGCTTTCCACTCACCCGCCGATTCTTCCGGGGCAAAAGTGCAATGCCATGGACGAGTATTATGGCTAGGCATAGGTTGCATCCGTGGCACGGAGAAAGCGGTCATAGATAGGGCAATTAGGGCTGTTTTTCAGCGTTATCACCTCTCTTTAGCCGCTATTGCTGGTATCGCCACCCTTGACATCAAAGCTGATGAACGGGGTTTAATTGCCTACTGTCAGGAGAAAGGATTACCCCTAAAAACTTTTACTGCCGAGGAGTTGAGAGATATTAAGGTCCCCAATCCCTCAGCTATTGTCAACAAGCAAGGGGGAACCCCTAGCGTCGCCGAAGCTGCCGCTTTAAAAATGGGCGAGACTTTGCTAGTCAGCAAGCAAATAGAAGCCAAATCGGTGACGGTGGCGGTTTCTTTGGCAGCAAGGGAATAGAGAGGATACCAAATCGATGCTTAAACAGGTTTTATTTCTTAGTAATGGTCATGGCGAGGATTTAAATGCTAGTTTAATTGTGGGGGAATTACAAAAAATTCAGCCCCAATTATCTATAGCTGCTTTGCCTCTAGTGGGAGAGGGAAAAGCTTACCAAAAATTGCCAGTACCAATTATTGCCCCCACTGCCACTATGCCATCGGGGGGAATTATTTATACCAATCCTTTTAATTGGATTAAAGATATTGGCGCGGGATTAATTAGTCTAACTATTAAACAAATTCAGGCAGCTTTTAAAGTTAGCAAGAATTGTGATTTATTGATAGCAGTGGGGGATATTGTACCGATTGCGATCGCTCGTTTAACTGGTCGTCCTTTTCTGGCTTTTATTGTTTCTACTTCCAGTTATTACGAAGGCACAATTAAATTACCTTTACTCACAGAATTATGCTTAAGATCGAAGAATTGTTTAAGGGTTTTCACCAGAGATAAATATACAGCAACAGATTTACAAAATCGGGGTATTAAAAAAGCAATTTTTGCTGGTTATCCGATTATGGATGTCTTAACACCAACGGGTAAAGATTTAGAATTAGATAGTCAAATTCCCATGATTGCTTTATTAGCGGGGAGTCGTTTACCCGAAGCTTTGAGTAATTTAGCTTTACAGTTACAAGTCTGTGAGGAAATAGTTAAAATTAAACCGATGCAGTTTCGGGCTGCCATCGTTCCTAGTATCAGAGAAACCGACTTAGAAAATTTAGCTAAACAAGAGGGATGGCATTATTTAGGAGCGGGAAAATTAGAGAAAAATGGGGCTTTATTGTGCTGTTATCGTGATGCTTTTGCCGATATTCTACACCATTGTGACGCTTGTTTAGCCATGGCGGGAACAGCAGTAGAACAAGCGGTAGGATTAGGAAAACCAGTCCTACAAATACCCGGATTTGGTCCCCAATTTACCTACCCTTTTGCTGAGGCACAAATGCGCTTATTAGGGGAATCGGTGATAACTATTGGACAGAAACCCACGGAGGTAAATTTATTTAAAAATGCTGCGGTTAAAATTATCGATATTTTGGCAGATTCTCGGTATTTACACAGATGTTTAGAGAACGGCAAAATTAGAGTGGGAGAATCCGGAGGTAGCAGGAATATTGCCGAGGAAATTTATATAAACTTAGGGTGTTAGGGCAGCGTAATCCAGCTTAAAATTAGCTCAATTACCTTCTAATTAAACATCGTCATTTTCCTGAACGGATAAAAACTCAGCCACCGCTTGATTAAAAGTTTCAGGTTCCCCTAAAAATGCCCAATGATTACCCGGTATCTTTTTAATTTCTAGAGACTTTAAATACTTTTTATAGGATTGAATTTGCCAAGCAGTGCGATTTAATCCCTGTTGGGGAAGGATCAATAAACTGGGAATATCTAAAGTTTTAGTTAATCCAGCAAACCCCATGACATCCTCAAAAATTTCCCCGCGTGCCGATAAAGTAAATTTACTGCTCCAACTGCCATCAGCTTTTTGTTCGATGGCATTTTTAAACACCTCTTCCTGTAAATTTGACCAACCTTTATATTGTTTTAATTGACGAGCGATCGCTTCTATGCTCTGATAACTATCAAAGGAACGAGTAATCTTTAAAAAGGGCAAAACTTGATAGAGAATTGGAAAAGTTATCCTAATCCAACTAGGCATTTTATCGATAAAAAAGGGATCGACTAAAATTAAACTCTTAAATACTTCCGGCTGTTGAGTTGCCCAAATTGCCGCTATTTTAGCACTCCAAGAATGACCTAAAATATGTGCTTGCGTCCAACCTAAATGATTAATTAAAGCCCTTAAATCGCCGATATAATCCTGAAAGTGATAACCCGTTGCCGGTTTACCGCTTTCCCCATGTCCCCGCAAATCTGGGGCAATAACTTGATAATTTGAGCTTAAATAATCGCCCAAGCTTGACCAAACCAAAGCATGATCCGCCATGCCGTGCAATAATAATAGAGGCATACCTCGATCGCTCCATTGTAAATAGGAAATTGCCATCGAGTTATTGGTAAAAGTCCGGCGTTGTGGCATAAATTCTCGGCTGATTTTTACTCTATAATTTAAATATCACTTAATAAAACTTCATACAATGGCGCTACAATCTCCGATCACTGCGACTAGCTTAGAGCAATTGTCTTGGACATGGCAAGGTCACACCATCCCCTACACCGTGCGGGGAGAAGGACAACCCCTAGTCTTAATTCACGGTTTTGGGGCATCTATCGGTCATTGGCGCAAAAATATCCCCGTTTTAGCGGAAAATGGCTATCAAGTCTATGCCCTAGATCTTTTGGGATTTGGGGGTGCGGATAAGCCCGCTTTAGATTATAGTCTCAACCTTTGGCAGCGGCAAATAAAAGACTTTTGGCGGGAAAAAATCGCAAAACCGACGGTATTTATCGGTAATTCCATCGGGGGACTGATTACCTTAATGCTGATGGCAGAATCTCCCGAAATCACTGCCGGAGGCGTAATTATCAACTGTGCCGGGGGATTAAACCATCGTCCCGAAGAATTAAATTTCCCTTTGCGTTTAATCATGGCTGCCTTTACTGGTTTAGTTAGTTCTCCCGTGACAGGAAAGTTTATTTTTGAACAGGTAAGACAGAAAAATCGCATCCGGAACACCTTAAAACAAGTTTATCGCGACCATACCGCGATTACCGAGGAATTAGTCGAAATTCTCTATCAACCCTCCTGTGATGCGGGTGCGTGGGGAGTGTTTGCATCGGTGTTGACAGCCCCCCCCGGACCATCTCCCCAGGAATTATTACCGCCAATCGATCGCCCTTTATTGGTACTCTGGGGAGAGGATGACCCTTGGACACCGATCGCCGGTTCGGTAATTTACCAAGAAAGAGCTAAAATGGGAGATAATACCCAATTTTATCCGATTGCCAAAGCTGGTCACTGTCCCCACGATGAACATCCCGAAAAAGTTAATCAATTAATTTTGAGTTGGCTGTCGGAAATGGGGATTTAGCCAGTTATCGAAGATTTTAGCGATTAATAGTTACTGGAGAAATCTGCCAATCGGGGCGAAGATTTTTCGCCCCCCGGAGATAGACGTGCTGCATTTCCCCTTGTAGTTTGGGAGTATTAACGTGGAGAATTACGCGAATACACTTGTCCAGACTACCAGCGACCTGCATCTGTTGCACATCGAGGAGGGGGACATTTTGCCAATGGGGACGTTCGCGAGCGATAGCAGCGGGGAAAATCACGTCTAAATCCTGAGTTGCCGTAAAGATAACACTAACAATATCATCGGGGTCGAGACTATTGTGGATTTCGATCGCTTCGAGGAGTTCTGTTACTGCTTCTCGTATAGCTTCAATAGTATTAACCGTTACTGTCGTCGCTCCCCGAATGGCTCGAACCTTCCACTGCACGATTGTCATCCTCCGCTAATCCTGATGAGTCAATTTTAGGGGTTAACGCGCCCTTTTTCTCGACTTTAATCTGGTCATCAGGGTCGGTATAACCACAATAGTTGTCCGTTAACTTCCAATTCAAATTCTAGACGCTGTAGGGTTTTTTCTAATCCTGGGGGTATTTGGGAACGATTGCCCGTCAGACGACTGAGCAGGGGTTTCGGTTCTTCGATAGTCTGACATTTAGTTTTATCTGGGGGTAATCCTGCCAATTCTAGCGCCCAAAGTCGGGCATCTTCCTCGGTTCCCAGGCGATCAACCACTCCTAATTCTAACGCCTGTTGACCGGTAAAAATGCGCCCATCGGCAAAACTTTTCACCTGATTGACATCTAAATTTCTGGCTCCGGCGACGGTTTGCAGAAATTGCTGATAACTGGTATCGATCATATCCTGGAGAATTCTTTCTTCTTCATCAGTTAATTCTCGATCGAAGGAGAGAATATCTTTATAAGGGCCCGATTTAATCACTTTAAACGAAACTCCCACCTTATCCAACAATCTTTCCAGATTGTTCCCTCTCAGGATAACACCGATCGAGCCGGTAATCGTGCCGGGGTTGGCCATAATATAATTAGCCCCCATACCGATATAAACGCCGCCAGAGGCGGAAATATTGCCAAAACTAGCGATTATTTTCGTGGTTTTTTGTAAGCGCTTCAATGCTTCATAAATTTCTTGGGAATCCCCCACGGTTCCCCCGGGGGAGTCAATGCGGAGAAGTAGGGCGGGATATTGCTTTTCTTTGACGATTTCTAGGGCTTTTAAGACCCTTTTGCGGGTATCGGAGGCAATTGCACCTGTAATTTCTATTCGAGCGATTTGTTTGCGGGTTTTCGGTTTAAAAGGCCAGACCATCAGGTTTAAATATCTCTCAAAAAAGGACTCTTTCTAATCTAACGCTTTGATCGTTCTAGGTTAAGCAGACATTATATTTCAGAATTTAAGGACAAAATGTCTGGTTAAGTGTATAATAGCATTAAGTGACCAGAGTTGAGGTAGGCGAGGTGAACATTTGGGCAAGGTGGAATCCTTTAATTTAGATGGCTTAGATCTGTTTTTCAATTCTCACGATCATTGGCCACCTCATTTTCATGTTCGTAAACCTGGCCAATGGGAAATTAGAGTTTTTTTCTTACTTTGTAATCAAGAAAATGGTCTAAATTTTCAGGTGAAATGGCCCGCCAATGCCAAAATATCTAGTAAGGAAAAAAAGCAAATTCTTGACCACGTTTTAGCGAATCGTTCTGCGCTCCTGATTGAATGGGAGGCAAAAGTCTGTACCCAGGGGAATTAATCATGTTAAATAAGCCAGAAATTACTGTTATAATTGAGGATAAAGAAAGTTATAATTTCTTGCCAGAGTCTCAATCTGTGCAGATTCTTTCTTTACTGGATTTAAAGAATATTGATTCTTTAAAAAACATCTTTATTTGTACTTCTTTGACCAGTTTAAAAGCAGTGTCAGATATTGCCAGAAATGCTAATGATAAACATCATCTGCGAGGTCTTTTTATCCGAGCAGACATTGATTCTATCTGGTTGCCGCAACTATTTAAACGGGCCAATTTACGCACCCTCCGAAATACCCTCGTTTATCGAGATTTTACTTTACCGACAAGGGTGATTAATGCTTGGAGTTGGGGAGCGCAAGAGCATTTAATCGCCACAGCTTTAGTTATTGGGGAAAGTTTATTAATCAGTCGCTGTGATCTCAATGAGCTAGAAATTCCCTTTGCATCTATGCCAGCTTTACAGCGTATTCCTCTAGAAGAAAGAGAGAAGTTTATTATAGCAGAAGATGGTAGTTATATTCATTGGCCAGTCGTGGACATTCATCTTGATATAGAGGCTTTTTTGAGTGTGATTGAACCAGTAGCAAAACAAAAGTTTGCAGCGATTAAATTAAAACATGATCAGATTTTTGGTCGAGCGATTGCCTCTTTACGCAAACAGCATCAACTGCGACAATCAGATATTATAGGAGTATCCGAGCGTCAAGTGAGACGCATTGAACAGGGAGAAGGAACAAAGGTAGAAACCCTTAATTTATTTGCCCAAGCTCACAAAATGGAACTTAATGATTATCTTGATGCTGTTGCTGGGTTAATCGATAATACTTCAGTAGATTTGGATAGTTTTACTCATCCAAATATCCCAGAAATAGATGATTTATTTAAACTTATGGGTACTGAAAATCCTGTTGAAGTAATAGAAAAAAAAGTTAACTCCGAATATATCAGTAGAGAGGAGTGTAACTAATGAAAGTTTTAATTGACCAAGATTTAATCACAGAAATATTGCTTAATCGTACAGGTAATAAATCATGTGAGTCGGGTAGGAAGCTTTGGGAGGTTATTAAAAGTCCCCATCAATCTCAAGAAATAATTTTTTATATAACTAGGCCGTGCGTTCAAAGGGTTTATACCCTGAGCAGTATGAGTTCATCAAAAGATGCTGATAAATTGATTAATCTTCTGGAGTCTAGATTTCATATCTGTGAAGGTTCACCTACTATTTTTCAGAATGCGCGTCAATACGATTCAGATATTGAATCAGCCATCGAAGTAGAGTGTGGTTTGGCCATACCAGTTGATGCAATTATTACTCAATCTCCCCAAAAATATGTCTTTACTAAACAAAATTTATCTCTTTGGTCGGTAAAAAACTTTATTACTCGTTATGAATGGAACCTTTTACTAAAACAAGAGCATAATAATTACAAACCCAAATACGAACAGCTAACTTTATCTCTAAGTTTAGAATTTCTAGTAGATAAACCTTCCTTATCAACTTATATGGTACGAAATTCAATTACTACAGTAATCGAAGCATTAAAAATAATTCAAACAAGTGGCTACAAAGGTATAACCAAAAAAGAACTTAAGCAAAAATTAGAACGAAGAGACACAACAATTAATAGTCTTATTTGGGATTTGGAAAATTTTGACATGATATTCATCAATCATGAGAAAAAAATCTTAGCGGCAAGAGAGCTTATAGGTAAAGGAGAAGATGATATTTCTCAATATTTATCATTCGCCCTCAAAAAACATATTCTTATACAAGAAATCTATAAAGAATTAGAAATTCATAAGTCAATAACCCCCTGGCGAGTAGAAGAAATTATTGCTAGTATCTGTACTTCTACTTCTGGTAAACGACCCAAAGATAAAACCCTTAGAGATTATCGTTCTAGGGTGATTTCTTGGCTTACTTTTACTCGATTGCTAGAAAAGGGAAGATATAATACATTAACTATACCACGAGATAAAAGCTCTCATAAGATTAACTCCTCTATAGAATATAAACAATTACATTTGCCTCTAAATGGTATGTAAAATTATTTAACTTTGCTTCTGTAATATTTTCTCAGAACAAGTCTTTTTAACGTCAAATAATTATATTTAATCCTCGATTAATTCGAGTAATTGTGCTTCGGTTAGCTGAGTAATGCCCAATTCTAGGGCTTTTTCTAGCTTAGAACCCGCCGCTTCTCCTAGCACTAAATAATCAGTTTTTTTGCTGACAGAACCCGTCACTTTCCCCCCAGCTTTTTCGATTAATTCTTTCGCTTCCTCCCGTTTAAGAGTTGGTAAAGTGCCAGTAATCACAAAGGTTTTCCCTGCTAAAGTCGCTTTAGTGGTGGTGGTTTTTGCTGCTGCGGCAAATTGTAAACCAGCAGCCTGTAATTTAGCGACTAAATCCCGATTAGCGGCGATTTTAAACCAATCATAGACCGATTGAGCGATTTCTTCACCGATACCATAGATAGAGGCTAAATTAGTCACGCTGGCGTTAGCTAACTCCTCCACAGTCCGAAAACTTTCGGCGAGAATTTTGGCGTTAACGCTGCCCACATAGCGGATTCCTAGCCCATAAAGTACCCTCGACCAGCTTTGATTTTTGCTCTGAGCAATAGCTGTAATCAAATTTAAGGCTGATTTCTCGCCCATTCGGTCTAATTTGGCAATTTCCGTTTTTTCGAGGCTGTAGAGGTCAGAAATGGCGGTAACTAATCCCTGTTCAATCAGCAAAATCACCACTTTTTCCCCTAATCCCCGAATATCGAGAGCATCGCGACTGGCCCAATGTACTACACTTCCCCGCAAAATCGCCGGACAGGAACTATTAACACAGCGCGTCACCGCTTCCCCCACCGGACGGACTAGGGGAGATTGACATTCAGGGCAATTAGTGGGCATCTGGAAGGGTAAAGTCTGGCTAGGACGCAATTCTGGCAGGATTCTCACCACTTCCGGGATAATTTCCCCCGCTTTGCGGATAATTACCGTGTCACCGACTCGGATATCTAATTCGGCCACTCGATCGCTATTATGTAAAGTAGCCCTTTGTACGGTGGTCCCTGCTACCTGTACCGGTTCCATCACCGCCATGGGTGTAACCGCACCGGTGCGTCCCACATTGACGATAATATCTTTAACTACCGTGGGGACTTCTTCGGCGGGATATTTTAAAGCTATGGCCCACCGAGGGAATTTTTGGGTGAATCCTAAGCGATTTTGTCGCTGTAAATCGTTGATTTTGACTACGACACCATCGGTCATGTAGGCTAATTGATGACGTTTTTCTTGCCAATCTTGATAGTATTGCGCCACTTCTTGCAGGGATGGACAGAGTTGACGGTGGGGATTAACCAGAAATCCCATGGTTTCTAATCTATCTAAGGATTGCCATTGAGTAGTGATATGGTTATCGTCTAAATGCAGGGTATAGGCAAAAAATTGTAAGCGTCTTTTATCAACTATTTTCGGATCTAATTGTCGTAGGGTTCCGGCTGCGGCATTGCGAGGATTAGCAAAGAGAGATTCCCCTTTTTCTTCTCTTTCCTGATTGATTTTATCAAAGGTATCGAGGGGTAAAAAAGCTTCGCCGCGCACTTCCACAATTGCCGGGGGATTATCTATATTTAAGCGTAAAGGAATAGAGCGAATTGTCCGCACATTGGTGGTAATATCTTCGCCAGTGACTCCATCCCCTCTAGTAACACCTCTGACTAAAAAGCCGTTTTCGTAGGTTAAAGCTAACGCGGAACCATCGATTTTTAATTCACACACATATTCCGTGTCTTGGGTTTCATTTACATATCTTTGCCAACGGCTGCCCCATTTATTTAATTCTTCGAGGTTAAAGGCATTTTCGAGACTATACAGGGGAATATTATGACGGACAGAAACAAATTGACTAGAGATTTTATCCCCGACTCTTTGGGTGGGACTATCGGGGGTGATTAATTGGGGATAACGCTTTTCTAGGTCTTCTAATTCCCGATAAAGTTGATCATAAACGCTATCGGGTATAAAAGGATCATCAAGAACATAATAAGCATAACTGGCCCTTTGTAGTTCTGTTTTTAGTTGTTGGCAACGTTGTTGAATTTCTAAGGGGATAGTCATAATCGTTAATAATGCTACTGGGCAAAGACCATTTGAGGAGTTAATTGTAAATCGGGAAATGTCACCGATATTATTCTATCTTCGTTGTTAAATTCTGCCAGTTCATAAAATCCCGAAATCAGGGTTAAAACTGATATTTTTACAGCAATAGGATCGATAATCCAGTATTCAGGAATGCCTCTTACCGCGTATTCTGAACGTTTATAACGGTAGTCATCATCGGCATTACCCGGGCTAACAATTTCTACAACTAAGAGGGGAGGAAATTCAATCACTGCTGTGGTCATATTTCTAATCTCTTGACATTGTTCGGCAGTTAAAATCATTAAGTCTGGAATTCTCGATTTAGCTTTATCGGTGCGAATTCCTACAGTAGCAGGCATGACTTTGCAAGTTAGATTTAATCTTTTAATTTCTGCCATTAAATAATCATAAAGAAAGGCATGAATTAAAGCATGAAAGCCACTAGCGGGAGGCATGGAAATTAATTCTCCGTTAAATAATTCGTACTTATTATCTGTGGAGTCCTGATAATTTAAATATTCCGCAAATGTATATGTTTTTTGTCGGGTAGCAATCATGATAACATAACCTCCAGCCAAGATTTTACTATTCAAAGACCATTTGAGGAGTTAATTTTAAATCGGGAAATGTCACCGATATTATTCTATCTTCGTTGTGAAATTCTGCCAGTTCATAAAATCCCGCAATCAGGGTTAAAACTGATATTTTTAGAGCAATAGGATCGATAATCCAGTATTCAGGAATGCCTCTTACCGCATATTCTGAACGTTTATAACGGTAGTCATCATCGGCATTACTGGGGCTAACAATTTCTACAACTAAGAGGGGAGGAAATTCAATAACTGCTGTGGTCATATTTCTAATCTCTTGACATTGTTCAGCAGTTAAAATCATTAAGTCTGGGATTCTCGATTTAGCTTTATCGGTGCGAATTCCCACCGTAGCGGGCATAACTTGCCAGTCTAATTGTAGCCTCTCTATTTCACTTTCTAACACCTTAAATATATATCTAAGTATCAAAGCATGAAAGCCACTAGCGGGAGGCATAAAAATTAATTCTCCGTTAAATAATTCGTATTTATTATCTGTGGAGTCCTGATAATTTAAATATTCCGCAAAGGTATATATTTTTTGTTGGGTAGCAACCATAATAATCTCTAAAAAAAACTTAATTTAATCTCCTTTAAAGACAGATTTTACCTTTAATCCCCCCTCAATAAGGGGGTTAGGGGGGAGGTGACAATTTTTAAAACCTAGCTTTTTACTTAGATTCGATATCCTCAACTTTTTTGGGAACTGTTGCAGTTAAAACCTCATTTCCTGTGGCAGTAACTAACACATCATCTTCGATACGGATACCGATACCTCGCCATTTTTCCGGCACTTCCGGCTGTCCTTCAGCCGGTTTAATATCGGGGGCGATATAAATACCGGGTTCCACGGTTAAAACATGACCGGGTTGCAAAGTTTGCCAAGTTTCTTCGTTAACTTTATAACCTCCCGCATCATGGACATCTAATCCTAACCAATGGCCGGTTCTGTGCATATAAAAAGGCTTATATTTTTCCTCTTTAATTATCTCATCAATGTCGCCGACCAATAGCCCTAAATCCACTAATCCCTCCACAATTGTCCTCACGGCTGTGTCATGAAAAAGATTATAAGGATTACCGGTTTTTACCACTTCAATCGCCTTTAATTGAGCTTCCAGAACAATTTCATAGATAATTTTTTGTTCGGGGGTAAATTTACCATTAACGGGAAAAGTGCGGGTAATATCACCGTTATAGTAATTGTAGGCACAACCGGCATCAATTAATAAAAGCTCATTTTCTTGTACTTGGCGATTATTGTTGATATAGTGCAGAATACAGGCATTAGCACCACTAGCGACAATAGAAGGATAAGCAGGACCCATACCCCCTTCTAGACGAAAAGTATGCTCAATTTCCGCTTGAATTTGATACTCGTAGTGACCAACTTTGGTAAATTCTCTGGCCCGATTATGTGCCTGTGCTGAAATAGCAGTTGCTTGGCGAATATTGTCCAATTCGGCCTCGGTTTTCAGCAAGCGCAAAGGATGGAGAATAAAATTAGTATCCTCTAAAGCAGTCGGTCCGGTGCCGCGACGGGGAAAAGTGGCGATTAATTTTTGCCAGTGCTTGAGAACATTTGTATTAAAAGTTTTGTCCCGTCCGAGATGATAATAAATTCGGTCGGCTTTTTCGAGATATTGCGGTAATTTTTCCTCCAATTCTTCGATAGAATAGGCCTCATCAGCAGCAAAAATCTCCTTTGCTCCTTCCACCCCGTGGAGATAGCCGGTCCAGGTTTCTTTTTCCGGGTCCTTTGGCTGCACGAACAGGATAAACTGATGTTCGGGGTGATGGGGTGCTAAAACCGCCACCGCATCCGGTTCATTAAATCCTGTCAGGTAAAAAAAGTCACTATCCTGACGATAGGTGTATTCTACGTCATTGTGCATGACCGCCATGGGCGCACTGCGAAAAATTGCCGTTCCATTGCCGATTTTTTCCATTACTTGCTGACGACGGTGCTGAAACTCTCTGCGATCGATGCCCATAGATATTCCTAAAAATGTCACAATAAGTCCTAGAGTCTATTATCGCTAATATTTTTAGTTTATGACCCCTGAAGAACCGGATTTTTCCCAAGATATCATCGAAAGGCGCGAGTTTACCCTAGCAGATTTTATCGCTCAAGAGGGGGCGGATTTCCTCAAAGGGGAATCTCCCGTCCCCAAATTAGTGCAAGTTACCACAGAGATTAAACAATTTATTGCCGCTAATTTAGGGGATTCTTCGGGAGCTTTGCAGATAATTTTACAGCTTATCGTCGATGAAGAATTAACAAAAGTCAGTCAAAATTTAGATAATCCCGTTCAAGCTTTACAGTTAATCCTAGAAGAAATTTTAGACAATCAAGAATTACTCTATGAATTAGTACACCGAGTCGATGTGAAATGGGGACAATTATACGGGGAACGTCCCTATTTTCAACAACCCCATCAAAAACCCCACCCTGAAGACGAATACACCCACAATTCCGTCAGAGATAAGTTAGTCAGTTTATTAGCCAGATTAGAACCGAATAAGTAGTAGAGTTATTAGGAGACTCCGAGACGATGCCCTATCAAGACATACCTTATCTTTATGAAAAACTCTGTATTTTAATTATTTCTTAATAGAAACCAACAGGACTGACAAGGAGAATCTATCCCTAGACAGACAACCGGGGGGCGGTCAGAGGTGAAAATAGTTGTAAGATCAAAAAATTCTCCGATAACTGTTGCCCTATCCCCCGCGTGCCTACCTATTCCTACTATACCGCCGATGTTTTTAGTGATCGCGTTTTTGGCGGTAATCCCCTGGCAGTTTTTCCGGAAGCGTCTGGATTAACCCGCACCCAGATGCAAAAAATCGCCGCCGAATTTAACTTCTCAGAGACAGCCTTCGTTTTTCCGCCAGAAACACCCCAAGGCACCAAAAAAGTCCGGATTTTCACCCCCAGTACCGAATTACCCTTTGCAGGTCATCCTACCGTCGGCACAGCCTATATTTTAGCCCTAATCGGTGCTATTCCCCCTTACCGAGAAACCACGATTTATCTAGAGGAAGGAGTCGGTTTAGTACCGGTAAAAATTCTCATGGAGGGGGAAAAACCGGTCTATAGTGAGTTAAAAGTGGCACAATTGCCGGAATTAGTGACGGATACTTATGCTCTCGATGATTTAGCGGCGATTCTTTCCCTAAGCGTTGCCGATTTCTTACCCGGTTATCCCCCCCGCGCCTTTTCCTGTGGTCTCCCTTTTTTATTCATCCCCGTCAAAAATCGCGATATTTTAGGGAAAATAAAACTAAATCTAACTCTCTGGTCATCATTATTAGGTCAATCCCCCGCTAATTCCCTTTTTGTCTGCTGTTTTGACCTAGAATCACCCCAATCTCGTATTTATGGCCGAATGTTTGCCCCCGGTTTGGGAGTTATGGAAGATCCCGCCACTGGTTCGGCTGTGGCCGCTTTGGCGGGCTACCTAGGGGCCTTAGAATCTTCTGGGGAAGGGATGAATCAATGGACGATAATCCAGGGGGTGGAAATGGGCAGACCCAGCAGTTTACAATTAAAGTTTCAGAAAAATAACCGGTCAATCACGAAAGTTTCTGTGGGTGGTGCATCAGTTCTAGTCTGCCAAGGTAAGATGATAATTCCCGATGGGGAAACAAAAAGCGATATAAGTAGCTGGTTATAATTAAATTAAAAATGGATTTTAGATTCGATCCCCCCTGCCCCCCTTGATAAGGGGGGTGCCGATAGGCGGGGGGATCTGACAACTTTTAACGCCTACCTACTTAAAAAGGTCATTGTGATACTAAATCTGTTGAGTATAGGCTACTTATGAGGACAGGCAAAAGGCAATAGGCAATAGGCAAAAGGGGGAATAAATAATCATTCTTGAATAACCGGATTTAGTATCACTGTCGAGTCAAGAGGCAAAAATACAAATAAAGCGAGAACTGTCGCCCTTGCAGTTCCCGCTCTATTATTGTTGTATTGTTGGAGTATCTAACCCCCGAATATTGAGTTAAATTAGTACAAACCTTCTTCTTTGTGAGTTTCGATCACACAGTCAGAAGTAGGATAGGCAACACAGGTGAGGACATAACCCGCTTCAATTTGATCCGTATCTAAGAAGGATTGTTCGGATTGATCGACACTACCACTTATAAGTTTACCAGCACAGCTGGAGCAAGCACCAGCGCGGCAGGAATAAGGTAAGTCCAGTCCTTGCTCTTCAGCTACATCGAGAATGTACTCATTATCGGGAACATTAATTGTATGATCGCCATCCGGTGTTTTCAGGGTGACTTTATAAGTTGCCATAGGTTGTTCTGCTTAATCAATCTAGTGAAAACGGAAGTCTCAAAATCCCTTCTCTCCCCGTTTAGACTGAACGGGTCGAATGAGTTTCCTTTTTGATACTACGCGAAAATTTACCCGGCTCAACTTACCATTAGTAATGACAGCCTTAAATAAACTTAAAATAATATTTACTTATCTCTTGAGTAAATAACTCCCGATAGTTGTGGATGAATCGTCAAATAATTTCATCAATCTTTAGGTAATAAGTAGTCGGACAACATTAAAGTTTTTTAGCCATCAGCTAGAAAAGCTAAAAGGCAAGAGTTAGGAGTGGGCGAGATGCAGAAGAAAAAAGCTTAATCCTGCAAAAAAGCGAGAGGATAGCTCATATTCTTAGCAAAGCCTAAGATGCCTCCATCTCGATGCTCATAGAGTAAATTTCCTTGACTATCAAATAAAAAAGTCCCTCCCCGTTGGGTGAGATAACTACTATCGGGGACATAGGTTGACCAATTGCCCAAAACTTGACTCATATTACGGAGTCTCAGGGTGGCTAATTCAAAAGGTCGCTGAAAACCTTGACCCCCGGCAAGATTGAATAGGGAACCCCGGAAAGCTGGTAAAGGCCGCGCTTGTATTGTTTCCTCCTCGGCAATTAATTGGGGAGCTTTGCGATCGCCAAGATAACCCCGCAGCACTTCGGCCAGAGTCCCCGGACTACCCACACCCGCACACATCAAAATTAGATTTAACCAGGCATTTTGTCCGGGGGAAAATCTAGGTAATTTTAACGATAAACCGCGATAAAGTCCTAATAAATTGTGTAATTCAGCTTTGGGGTCAACAAAAAGCCAATCTTGCCGAAATTTCGTATATTCAGAGAATTTTAAGCCCGAATTGCGATCGCCGATACCGATGGCACGAATGGTTATCCCGGCATTTTGCCAAAGGGCTGCCTCTTTTTCTAACCACCAAGCATATTCGAGACTGTCAAAATCTCCCAATTGCGGCCAAACAAGAATTAAAAGACGTTTGTAGTCGGCACAATCGCTTAAAATTGGCACTATTTGCCCATCGCTGACCCTTTGGCGTTGAATTGTTGAAAATATTTCATAGCTGCTGCTCATAGGTAAATTTCTCCTAATAAAACCGCTGCTTTTGCCCCCGTGACTTGCGGTAAATTACCGGGGAAATTGTGCCAGCGCCAATAGGCCAAAAGGGCAAAAGCGATCGCTTCTTTAAAATCGCTATTTAATCCTACCTCATCGGTGGTCAAAAGCTTGACATTTGACCCCAAATGTGCTAGAAGGCGTTGCCGCAGGTAGGCATTACGAGCGCCACCACCGCAGAGCAGCACTTCTGCGGGCATTTCCGGCAAAAAGGTTTGATAGCTGTGAGCGATCGAAATGGCGGTTAAATCGGTTAAACTGGCCAACCAGTCGGCATCACTGAGGGAATAAGCTTGGGCATCCTGGTGCAATTGGGCTAGATAGGCGGGACTAAATAACTCTCTGCCAGTGGATTTAGGGGGATATTGTTGAAAATAAGGCTCCTGTAGCCATTTATGAACTAATTCGGAGCAGGGTTGACCCTGGGCCGACCATTGACCGTTATGGTCGTAGGTTTGTTGGCCTTGGCTCAAAAATTGTACGGCCAAATCGATAAGGACATTGCCGGGGCCGGTATCCCAACCGAAAATTTTTTGCTGCCAATTTTCCCTTTGTCGGGGGGGTAGATAGGTTAAATTGGCAATACCGCCGATATTTTGCACGCAGCGGGCTTTAGTGGGGTGAGAAAGCAGATAAGCGTCAATTTTCGGCACTAGGGGCGCACCGTGACCAGCTTGGGCGATATCGGCAGCGCGAAAATTACTAATGGTGGGAATACTGGTAATTTTTGCGATCGCTGCTCCCCGTCCTAATTGTACCGTGTAACCGAGGCGATCGTTTGCGGGGGGTCGATGAAAAACGGTTTGACCGTGACTGCCGATTAATTGGGCTTTTGAGGCTTCTTTTTGGATATTTAAGGCGGATTGGGCGAATTCTGCGGCGATATCATCATCTAAGCTGGCTAAAGCTTCAATAGATAGCTTTTCTCCCCCACAGACTTGCAAAATTGTCTCTCGTAATCGGGGGGAATAGGGATAGGTTTCCCCTGCTAATAACTGCACCTGTGGAGATTCCACTGTACCGCTAATCTCCACTAAAGCGGTATCGATGCCATCCACCGATGTGCCACTCATTAAACCGATAACTAACAAGTTTTTTCCCTCAAGTGTCGATTGTTGATTATTTTATCCCCCTCCGACAATAGTAACAATTTCTAATTTATCCCCCTCCTTGATTTCCGTGTTTTCCCAATACTGACGATGGAGGATTTCCCCGTTATATTCCACTGCAACTAACCGAGGATTCATACCCAAATTTTCTAGCATTTGCGGTAGTTTAGTTGCTGGTAAACAGGTTTGAGTTTTGCCGTTGATTTGCAAGGTTATTTCTGACATGGATTTGGATATGAACAAATGAATTAATCGGAGTATTTAGGAGACAGGAGACAGTATTCAGGAGACAGGAGGCGGTCGGCAGGAGGCAGCTTTTTTCTCCCCACACCCTACACCCCACTTCATAATTCATAATTCATAATTCCCCCTCCCCACACCCTACACTTCACTTCATAATTCATAATTCATAATTCATAATTCCCCCTCCCCACACCCTACTTTAATTGGGTTAATAATTGTTGTGTCACCACATCGGGGTGCTGCGCTTCCATGATGGCCCGGACTACAGCTACCCGTTGCGCTCCTGCCTCTAAAACTTCTTTAATGTTACTACTATCAATACCACCGATCGCAAACCAGGGTAAAGGGCAATTTTCCCGCGCGTAACGGACGTATTCCAATCCTGCGGGAGTTTTTCCCGCCTTGGTGGGGGTGGCATAAACTGGACCGACTCCCACATAATCGGCCTTTTCTTGGATTGCTTTGGCCATCTCTTGGGGATTAGTGGTGGACCTGCCGATAATTGCCGTCGGACCGAGAAATTGCCGCGCTAGGGAAATCGGTACATCCTGTTGACCGAGGTGAACACCATCAGCATGAATGGCCTGAGCAATATCGACGCGATCGTTCATAATAAATAAAGCATCGTAACGGTGGCATAATTGGCACAGTTTAGCGGCTTCTTCTAAACGAATGGTATCAGCGGCGGTTTTGTGGCGGTACTGCACCAATTTTAAACCTGCTTTTAGGGCTAATTCGACGATTTCTAGCAGATTTTCGGCAGGAGAAGTGACTAGATAGAGGGGAGAGGCTTTCAGTTTTTCCAAAGGTGGAGAAATTAATAGTTTACTCTCTAGCTGATAAACCCGATAGCGCAGCTGTTTACAGGCTATCCCTAGCTCCAGATCATAGAGTTTACCGTATTCTTCTAAAACCCTAAAAGCCTCCTGTACGCGAGCGAGATTTGCCTGCAGCAGTCCCTCGACAGTCTCCCGGATTTCTTCCCTGGGATGGCTTAAATCCGTGCCGATATCGCCGGCTGTGTCCCGATGTAGTTTAAGATCGATCGAGTGCCAACTAGCTAATTGATGGCGCATTTCTTTACATTCTTGGGCTAAATCGGGATTATCTAAGCCAAAACGACACCATTCTTCGATAATTCGCAGTCCTTCTCTAGCGCGGTCAAGGTTAGCATCGATAATCCGTTTAATCGCCGTGGTTTCTAGTTTCATTTGCCGTCAATGGGGAGTTATTATAGCCGTTAGCCGTCAGCTAAAATATTACTATTCTTGGCCCTTGTTCGGGGAACAGTAGAAGCAGCATCAGACAGCTAAAAAGAGGGGTAAGAAACCGATGCCAAGAATAATTTTAAGCCACACGGACATTCTTGAGCGCCCCTAGGTATTCTAGTAATTGCTGATGAGCCGGGTTATGTAGTGGATAGAGACGATTGTAACAGATGGTGACGAGGGCTTGCAGATCGTCCACTAAATCCTCAGCTGCAATGGATTCATGGGGTTGATTGAGGAGAATGACTTGGATTTTAAAGAGACTGCACAAACCCAAAATAAAATCATGAGAAAAGCGACTAACAGTTTCCGCATGGGTTAAAACTAGAGATTTCACCTCACCGCGACAAATCATCTCCACTAGACGCATAAAATTAGGGCGATTGTAGCTGACTCCATCGCCGATATCGATGAGAATTTCAAAGGGTTGACCCTGCTGATGACAAAAATATTCTAAAGCTTTTATCTGGGTGTCTAATTGTGGTTTTTGTTCAGGTCGATTAACACGAGCATAGCCAATAATAGATGAGTTTGCTTGGCCTGATTGTAAGAGATCTTGCCGTCGAAATCGGCGATGACCGCCGGGGGTACGAATTGAGGAAATTTTCCCCTGTTGTTCCCAGCGCCGGAGGGTTTTAACGCTAACTCCGAGCAAATCGGAAGCTTCTCGAATAGTGATGAGGTTACTCATATATATAACTCGGTTTTAAATTAAAGAAATTTATCGGGTGAGAATTGTCCAACTTGAGATAGTCAGTTGTCCACTTTCATACTTTGATCATCTCTCATTAGTGATTGTAGATGAGTTAGAAAAATTAATAATATCCCTTGAGATAGAGATATTAAACGGGATTTTTTATTTTTCTACAACCTAAGTTTGACAAGGGATCGCAAGGGGGACATTTTTATAGGAGTAAAAATACGTTGCTGTAGGCGCAAGTGCATTTTACAGAACGTTTTGCCTGTTTTTTACCGTTAGGGAATTGATTGTTATGGAAGTCGACTTTTAAGGAGCAAAACTTTTCATTTTTATATATTATTTCTCTCTTGATTAAAATTTGTAATCACTGGAGATATTTTTAAAAAGTATAGCTTATTTATTTGTCTAAATTTCACGAAAAAGCTTGGGTATATTTGTCCATTTTTGGGCAATTATGTTTAAGAAAAACTCCTATAAATTGGACAAAATATATACAAAATTTTCCCAAAAAAAACTTCCCAAAAAACAAGTTTTTTGGGAAAAATTTTGTTATATTGCTGTTAAGCCAAATAAAAAGTTATCAGCGAGCTTAACGCTTGTCTAAATTTTTTTGATGGCTATAGTACACATAATCAACAATGAATAATTCAGTTATAATGACAACAAACAAATTAACCAAAATCCTTTCCTGTGTAGCCACCCTCGGTATCGCCACCGCTATGGCCACCCCCGCTCAAGCGATTAATCTTAATCCTTCTCCCGTTACACTCGGTACAAATGGTAATGGTTTTGTAAATAGCAAGATTGCCTTTGAAAATGGCACCTTTGGTGTTCAGATTGAGGGCTCTTTCTATGATTCTGTTGAGCTTGGCGACCAATTGTTCTCCGATTTCAGTTTCGGTGGCGATGTTGGTGTAGGCGATACACTGAGATTCATTCTCAATCAAGATGTTTGGACTGTAAATTTTCGTGAAGAAAATAGCTTGGGTGTTGCCAATGGTACATTGGAATACACAGTCAAGATTGTCGCTGTTTCAACCCCCCCCCTAGTTTTCGATACGATTAGATTCGATACAGATATATCTGGACCGGGTGGAAGCACAAATTATCTCGCTACCAAGCAGGTTTTCACACTAGATAATAAGCAGCTTATCAACCTAAAGTCCACGAACGGATCTGACGACTTCGGCAGTATTCTGTCTTTCAATGCTAGTCCCATCAAAGTGGTCGATACCTTCACAAGTGGTGACAATGGTAAATCTCTATTACAATCTTCCACTAACAGCTTCACTCAAGACCTAGACCCCCCTAGTTCTATCCCCGAACCTGGTACTATCCTCGGACTTCTCACCGTTGGTGGTTTAGGATTGGTTTCCCGCTTCAAGAAACAAAAATAACAGTTACCAATGTCTTGCACACATTGATAACTGTGACGTTGAACAAGAACAGCTAAAGGTTAGCTCCCCCTCTGGGTTTCTAGCTTTTAGCTTTCCCTTTAGTATTAATTGTAACCCAAGCCAAGACCTGATTTTTGCTTTTAATCAAGGGGTCGTTAGAGGGTTTTGGGGTTTTCTAGCGATTCTCGCGCCTAAAAACTGGACATCAGACTAAATCCAGTTATTAAAGACTGATTATTTATTCCTCCCCTTGCCTTTTGCCTAAAACCGATAACTTTTGTACCTCAGCAGACTGAAAAACGCTATATATAAGTAGGTAGGCGTTAAAAGTTATCAGATCCCCCCACCTATCGGCACCCCCCTTATCAAGGGGGCTATCCCTTATAGGGATCTTTCTTAACAATTTTTTCAGTAAGCACTCCAACCCTTATCCTGACTTGATTTCAGTTTTTTCTTTGTCAGTAAGGGTGTCAACAAGGAATATTGCAAATTGTTAACCGAGTCTTGAAAGCCTTATGCTACAAAGGTTTGAAATGTTAAGAAAGATGTGACTAAAGGACAGATCAAGGGGGGCAGGGGGGATCGAACCTAAAATTCATTTTTAATTTAATTATAACCAGCTACTTAACTCGGTTTTAAATTAAGGAAATTTATTGGGGGAGAATTGTCCCAATTGGGACAGGAGGAAAATTAATAATACACCTTTAGATAGATGTATTAAACGGGATTTTTTGTCTTTCTAAAACCTGCGTTTGTCCCGGGGTTGCACGGGTTATCTTTTTATAGGAAAAAAAGGAAGTTACTGTAGGGGTGAATTGCATTCGCTCCCTTTTTTCCGTTTTCTTCTGTTTTCTTACGTCAGGGAATTAATTCTTCTGCAACTCTAGTTTTGACGGTCAAAACCATGAAGTTTTATATATTTTTCCTCTCTTGATTAAAATTTTCTAATCACTGGGGAGATTTTTAAAAAGTAGAGCTTATTTATCTGTCCAACTTTGACCAAAAAGCTTGGGTATATTTGTCCATTTTTGGGTAATTATGTTTAAGAAAAACTGCCATAAACTGGACAAAAAATGTAGAAATAACTGCCAAAAAAATCTCCAAAAGCTACTTGATTTTCTTGAAAAATTTCGCTATAGTTCTGTCAGGTCAAACAAAAAGGTATCAGCGTGATTAACGCTTTTTTAACTTCTTTTAATGGCTAAGTACAGACAATTAACGATGGATAATTCAGTTATGATGACAACCAACAAATTAACCAAAATTCTTTCCGGTGTAGCGTTGCTCGGCATCGCCTCCGCTATCGCCGCTCCCGCTCAAGCTGTTACTCTTGCTTGGCAAGGGAAAACCTCCAGTTTCTTAAATGATGTTAAACCCGGTAGCAACGATACTTTCTCGGTCACTTTCAGCCCTAGCACAAACAATCCTAGCCCGGACAATATCGCCTTCATCACGACCGCCACTGGCGTATTCAACCCTGAATTCAACCCCGCTCCCCAAAAATACAAAACGACGACAACAGCCACAGGAAACTTTGCATACAGTGCGAACCAAATGGGTTTAGCTACTGGTCAATTCAGATATGAACTTACCTCCAACCTAGCCTTCTCTTTCCCCGTTACCAATGAAGGTAGCGGAGCGTCGGTGACTTGGGCGACTGGAACCACTTTCATAGGTTTTTTTGAGACCAAAAACTATGTAAAGTTTGACGTAGAGGATCCCTCCTTGCCAACTGTTACTGGGATATCACCAGCCGATGCTATTCTATTTGACAGACTTCACTTCTACGACCGTTTTAATAGTGGTGGTAATGGTTTTGGTAATAGTCGCTATGACGCATTAATCCGAACTACTACTACTCCTGACGTTCCCGAACCGGGTACTATCCTCGGACTTCTCACCGTTGGTGGTTTAGGATTGGTTTCCAGCTTGAAGAAACAAAAATAACAGTTACCAATGTCTTGCACACATTGATAACTGTGACGTTGAACAAGAACAGCTAAAGGTTAGCTCCCCGTCTGGGTTTCTGGCTTTTAGCTTTCCCTTTAGTATTAATTCTAAGGCAAGTCTTGACCTGATTTTTGCTTTTAATCAAGGGGTCGTTAGAGGGTTTTGGGGTTTTCTAGCAATTCTCGCGCCTAAAAACTGGACATCAGACTAAATCCAGTTATTAAAGACTGATTATTTATTCCTCCCCTTGCCTTTTGCCTAAAACCCATAACTTTTGTACTTCAGCAGACTGAAAAACGCTATATATAACTCGGTTTTAAATTAAAGAAATTTATTGGGGGAGAATTGTCCCAATTGGGACAGTAGGATAATTAATAATACTCCTTTAGATAGAGGTATTAAACAGGATTTTTTGTATTTTTAAAACCTGAGTTTGTCCTGGGGTCGCACGGATTATATTTTTATAGGATCAAAAGGACGTTAATGTATTGCCATCAAACTCTAGCTTTGACTGTCAAAACTATTCCTTTTTATATAAGCTGTACTGCATTAGAACTGCCCATTAAAAAATTTAGTACAAACGCTCAGAGCTTTTCTCAGCGTCTCTGTTACTCCCTGTCTTCATTTATTACACCCCTCTTGATTAAAATTTCTAATAACTGGAGATAGTTTCAAAAGCTAGAGCTTATTTATCTGTCCAACTTTCACCAAAAATCTTGGGTATATTTGTTAACTTTTGGGTAGTTATGTTTAAAAAAAACTCCTATAAATTGTACGAAAAAATAGATAAATCTTGCCGAAAAATTTTTCTAAAACACTTGACTTTTTTTGAAAATTTTCGCTATAGTTCTCTCAAGTCAAATAAAAAGTTATCAGCAAGCTTAACCCTTGCCTAACTTCTTTTGATGGCTATAGGACACACAATTAACGCTGGATAATTCAGTTATGATGACAACCAACAAATTAACCAAAACCTTTGCTTCTGGCTCTCTAGCCATTGGGGTTCTCGCCGGCGCGGTGCTTACCGCTACCAGTGCGAGTGCCATGACGTTAACTTGGCAGGATTGGACGGGCGGAACTCCTCTTGAAAATGGCGACAAAAAAGTTACGTTCGTCTCGGAAAGTGGCTTTGGGGCCGAGCCGCTGGATACGGTTACTCTGAGCTTGATTGGTGATGAGTATGATTTCATATACAGTGCTCTTCCCGATGCCATTGACAATAATAGCAATTCTGGGTCTTTCACATATACAATCGAGGTCACTGACCCCAACAAGTTTTTAACTGGGGTTGCACTGGATTCAGACGTAACAGCCACTGACTACGGGACTGTAACCAAGACATTTGCTGAGATACCGCTCACCTTAACTTCAACAGGTGGTTCAGCGGATCCTCTTGTTGGTTTTTACCCTATCGCCCCCACCCAACTGTTGACCGTCACAGATACCCTTGCTCCTAACTCCGGTGAAACTCTATACACCTTGAGCAATGCTTACAAACAAACTCCCGAACCGGGTACTATCCTCGGACTTCTGGCTGTGGGTGGTTTAGGAATGGTTTCCCGCTTGAAGAAACAAAAATAACAGTTACCAATGTCTTGCACACATTGATAACTGTGACGTTGAACAAGAACAGCTAAAGGTTAGCTCCCCCTCTGGGTTTCTAGCTTTTAGCTTTCCCTTAAGTATTGATTTTAACGCAGGTCTTGACCTGATTTTTGTTTTTTTAATCAAGGGGTCGTTTGCTCCCCCCTGCCCCCCTTAATAAGGGGGGTGCCGATAGGCGGGGGCATCCCCCATCCCCCTTATTAAGGGGATTTAGGGGCCAAATCTTCATCTTTCCAGAAAATTAGAGTATAGATATTTTTTTCCTTTTTCCTTTTTTCTTTTAACTTTATCCCTTAAATCATCGCCCATGTTCTCTATCTACATCCTTACCCATAACGAAGAAATCGATATCGCCGCCTGTATTGAATCGGCACAACTATCTGATGATATTATTGTGGTGGATTCCTTTAGTAACGATCGCACTGTGGAGATTGCCCAACGTTATCCCGTCCGGGTTATCCAACACACTTTTGAAAGTCACGGAGAACAACGCACCTGGATGTTACGTTCTATTCTCACTAAACACGAATGGGTGTATATTTTAGAGGCTGATGAACGGATGACCCCGCAGTTATTCCGAGAATGTTTACAGGCAATAAAATCCCCGGATAATGTGGGTTATTACGCGGCCGAAAGAGTGATGTTTATGGGGAGATGGATTCGTCACAGTACCCAGTATCCCCGCTATCAATTGCGTTTATTGAAAAAAGGACAGGTCTGGTTTTCCGATTATGGTCACACGGAAAGAGAAGTTTGTCTAGGAGCAACCGGTTTTCTGCAAGAAACCTATCCCCATTACACCTGTAGTAAAGGTTTAAGTCGCTGGATAGAAAAACACAATCGTTATTCTAGCGATGAAGCAAAAGAAACTCTCTCTCAATTGGAAAATGGTGCGGTGAAATGGTGGGATTTATTCTTTGGTGACAACGAAGTGGCCAGAAGACGCGCTTTAAAAGATTTATCCCTGCGTTTACCCTGTCGTCCCCTCTTGCGTTGGTTGTATATGTACTTTGTTTTAGGGGGAATCCGCGATGGAAAAGCCGGTTTTGCTTGGTGTACTTTACAGGCTTTTTATGAGTATTTAATTCTTTTGAAAGCTGAAGAAATCAAAACCGAGAATTTTACCGTTAATGATCAGATTATCATTGAATCGGAACCAGTGATCGAGGTGACATCCGATTGTTGTTAATTAACTGGTCGGACAGAAATTTTCTTGTCTATCTTAAGAAATGTAAACTTTCCTCACTCACCGTTGATGTAATTCTCTGCGGCCATTTAGGGGCATTCCTCAAGGCTATATAATTAAGCTTTGGGCAATTTGTCCCACCATAATTCTTGACCGCGAAAAACTGATGTCCTCTTTACTCTCCGCTATTCCCCTCGACGCGATCGCTTATAATTCCCAGGGTTTAGTACCAGCGATCGCTCAAGACTATCTTGATGCTACAGTGTTAATGATGGCCTGGATGAATCGGGAATCCCTCGAAAAAACCCTCACCACCGGGGAAGCGTGGTATTGGAGTCGTTCTCGTCAAGAATTATGGCACAAAGGAGCCACCTCGGGCCATATCCAAAAGGTGCGTCAAATTCGCTACGATTGCGATAGTGATGCTATCCTACTGACTATTGAGCAAATCGGTGATATCGCCTGTCATACCGGCGAAAGAAGCTGTTTTCACCAAGTAAATTGGCAAAAATCACCGCCAGCGGCCGACACCCTCTCGGAATTGTTTAAGGTAATTTGCGATCGCAGAGACGATCCTCATCCGGAATCCTACACCTGTAAACTTTTGGCCGGGGGAGATAACAAAATTCTCAAGAAAATCGGCGAAGAATCGGCAGAAGTGGTCATGGCCTGCAAAGATAATGATGGCGATGCTATTGCCTCAGAAGTGGCCGATCTTTTTTATCATACCCTCGTCGCCCTCGCCTATCATCAAGTCCCCCTGCGAGATGTCTATAAAAAACTACAAGACCGGCGCCGGTAATCAGTTATCAGTTATCAGTTATCAGTTTTAAGTGTTAAGTGTTAAGTGTTAAGTTTCCGATTCCTGAATACCGTCTCCTGACTCCTGAATACTGTCTCCTGAATACTGTCTCCTGAATACTGTCTCCTGAATTCCGACTCCTGACTCCTGAATTCCGACTCCTGACTCCTGACTCCTGAATACTGTCTCCTGATTCCTACTTTATATTTGTGGTTTACGACTTAGTAATTATTGGTGCCACTCCTGCGGGGATAGAAGCGGCTTTGTTGGCTGTTCACCTCAAAAAAAGGGTGGCTTTAGTGCAACAGCCTTCTAGGGACAATTTAGAGGCATCTGAGGACGTTTTTAGCAAGGGGTACAGCCAAATTATCCATCTCTATAAACTGCTTAATCATTGGCAAGAAACGGCTATTTATCCCCAATGGCAACGGTTGCGGCAATGGTTAGAGGAAGTGGATAAAACTATTAATAAATATCATTCTTTGGCAAGATTAGCCACGGAAGGAATAGATGTGATCCCGGGTGGGGGGGAATTTGTCCGGCTGCCCCATTTGGGATTCGTGGTTAACGGTCGGCAATTGTTGGCTAAACACTATCTTATCGCCCCAGGTTTTTATCCACAAGTACCGAAAATTTTCGGCTTAGATGAAGTTAATTATTTTACCGCTCAAACCCTTTGGCAAGAGCCAAATTTAGATAAGTTGGGACAACATTTAGGGATTATTGGCAACAGCAGCATGGCTGTGAGTTTAGCGCAAATTCTCCGACGTTTGGGGAAAGAAATTAGCTTAATTATCGAGGATAGTTATCTACTGCCGGATATTGATCGGGAAATTTCCCATTTAGTTACTGCCATTTTAGAAGCGGAAGGAATTAAGATTTTACCCGGTTATTTTCCTAGTCAAGTGAAAGCGATCGAGGGTCAAAAATGGCTACAATTAGGCAATCGTGTTATCCAAGTTGATGATCTGATTTTTGCTGGTAATTATCAAGTGGATGAACAGGGATTAAATTTGGCTGGGGTGGGAGTTAAACTAGAGCAAGGACTAATCAGGGTTAATCAGCAATTACAAACCGATAATTCCCGCATTTATGCCCTAAATTTGCTCAGAAATAATTATCCCGATCCTACTTTAAATCACCGGGCTGCTTTTGGGTTAGTCAAGCATCTGCTCACGGGAGAAAAATTTAACTTTAATCCCAATCAAATTCCCTCATTTATTGCTTTTGATCCGGCTATTGCTTGGGTGGGTTTAACTGGAAAAGCGGCCCAGGAGAGCTATGGTAAGGAGGTAAAGATGATCAACTATCCCATCAAAAATATGGTCTCACAGCAAATCTGGGGAGAAACCACGGGATTTTGTCAGTTAATCTACCGACAAGATGGTAAAATACTGGGAGCGCAAATAGTCGGTAATCAAGCAGCAGAAATGATCGGTATAATCAGTTTAGCTTTACAAGAAAATTTAACCATACAATCCCTCAATAAAAATATTTATACCTGGGGAAGTATGGGAGAGATTATCGGAGAAATGACGCAATTAATCCCCCAGAAAAAATCTTGGTTAACTTGGCTAAAAAAATTATTCAGATAATTAGATTGATAAAGAAGATTAAATTATGAAACCGAAATTTATTGTCTTTGAAGGTATTGACGGATCGGGAACAAGTACCCAAGCAAAACTACTACAAGAATATTTTTTTAAGCGAGGGGAAAAAGCGGTTTTAAGTCCAGAACCTTCCGAGGGAGTTATCGGTCGTTTGATTCGAGAAATAATGCAAACTAATCTTATTTCTATCCAAGATCAAAATCAATTTGACCGACAAATGGCTTATCTGTTTGCAGCTGATCGCCATTATCACTTATATAATGATCACGATGGCGTTTTTAAACTTATTCAGCAAGAACAAACCCACGTTATCACTACGCGTTATTATTTTTCTTCCCTAGCCTACAATGGCAATAATCCCGAAGAATTGGCTTTTATTCGGCAGTTAAATCAGCATTTTCCCAATCCCGATTTAGTCATTTATATCGATGTTCTTCCCGATATTTCTCTGGCAAGAATTAAAAACCGAGCCATCACAGAAGTGTACGAAAAACAAGAAAAGTTAATGAAAGTTCGTCAGATGTTTCTCCAGATATTTAAAGAATATAAAGATGATTGTTTACAACTGGATGGCAGTGATACAATAGAACAACTTCACCAAAATATTATTAATTATCTTGAACGATTAATTTAAATCCATGCTCAGTATAGAAACCACCCCTAAATTCATCTACCAACCCCACTATAAACCTAATCAATTAATCTGCGGTCACGGCCAAACGGCAATTATCACGGGATGGACAGTAAAACAGTCCCTTGCTAAACATTTAAATCCCGACCAATACGCAGTAATTGGCAATCTTTATAGTCCCACCAGAGGAATTAATCCCCTGCTGAGAAACTTAATAGCAAATCCCCACGTTAGATATTTAGTTATTCTCAACGCTACCAAGGAAGATAAAAACTCCGGTAGCTGTCAATGTTTACTAGACTTTTTTAGTCAAGGATTTCAGTTAGGAAAAAGTGACACAGGTAGAGAATGTTGGTTAATTAATTCTCCTATCACGGGATATATTGACAAAGAAATTGACCGAGAAACCCTCGAAAAATTACGTCAATTGATTCAATATCAACCAGTTAAATCCATCCAAGAAGCGATTGAAACTGTCAAAAATTATGCAGAACAATCTCCCTTACCAACTTGGGGAGAACCCTTAATCTTTCCTCTCTTAGAAAATCTTCCTTCTCTCCTACCCGGGACAAGATACGGTCATCGTATTGAAGGAAAAACTATTGCCGAAACTTGGGTAAAAATTCTCCAAAAGATTAAAACCACCGGCACAATTAGACCCACAGGATATGATGGTAAATGGCAAGAATTAATTGACCTAATGGCCGTTGTCACCGATGAACCCCCAGACTTTTATTTTCCCGAACCTAATTATTTGCCTATAGATAGAGCTTTTCTCACCGAATATATCGGACAAATTCTCGATGATTCCCCTATACACCAAGGAGTTAAATACACCTACGGTCAAAGATTGCGCTCTTGGTTTGGCCGAGACCAAATTGCACAGGTTATCAATAAATTAATCTCAGAAATTGATGCCGCTAGTGCAGTCATGTCCCTCTGGGATGTAAAAGACCACGAAAAGGGAGGTAGTCCCTGTTTAAATCATATTTGGGTGCGAGTGGTGGAAAATGAATTATCTCTCACCGCAATATTTAGAAGTAATGATATGTTTGCCGCTTGGCCGGCAAATGCCATGGGATTGCGTGCTTTACAGCAACATATTAGAGATGAGATTAGCAAGCGCTCCGACTACAATTTATCCATGGGTCCATTGATTACTATCAGTCAATCGGCCCATATATACGATGATACTTGGGAGAATGTCGAACGATTAATCGCCACCCAGTACGATAAAATTGTCAATCAGCGCGATTTCTTTGACCCTAGTGGTAACTTTTTGATTTCTGTGGAAAAAGAACAAATTCTTGTCCAACAAACTACCCCCGGCAGCGGGGAAGTTGTCGCTTGTTATCAAAGCAAAAATCCCCTGAAATTAATCCGCGAGATTGCCGCTACCAATCCCGCAATTATTCCCGAACATATCGGTTATCTGGGAATCGAGTTACAAAAGGCATACAATTGTCTCAAAAATAATCAGCTTTATATTCAAGACCAGTAGGAATTGGGAATTATGAATTATAAATTATGAATTATGAATTGGGAATTGGGAAGTATTTTCAGTGAACAGTGAACAGTAAACAGTAATCAGTGGGGTGCATCTCAATAATATTATTGTAGGGGCGAATTGCATTCGCCCTCTTTTAATAACTTCTGCTGCTCACCATAAGTGAGAGAAAATCACAAATACAAGATGCACCTAATCAGTGAACTGAAAACTCAAATCTGATAACTGATAACTGATAACTGATTACTGATTACTGATTACTGATTACTGGTCCTTGTTTGCCGAACCAGCACCGCGATATTTGAGAGATGAGGAGCGAATTGGGTTAGCCACCGTGGGATTATTGGTGATTTTAACCTCCGCACCGCGATATTTACCCCCTCGCTCCTTGACAGGAGCCTCGGCGACTGTTGGCTCGATATAGGTGGCCCCACGATACTTTTTCTCGCCGGCGGTTTCCGGAGTAGGGACGGGGACATTCTTCTGCTCTTCTCGTCCTTGCCATAAAAAGGTGACGACAATCACAACTGTTAAGAGAATTAATAGCTGAATCTGCCAAGGAGCTAAAACCAGACTCAACACTAAACTAATTACCGTGGCAGCACTGGCGAGATAAGCGATCTCATCGCTGGACTTCTGCCAGAAATAGGCAGCCAAGGCAGCGGTGAACAGTGGCAACAAAAACAAATAGGACATTCTGGGTACACCTTGTCACGCTAGTGAACCAATCTCCCTATATATTACCTCCCTAGCTTCGATCGGCGAAAAATATTAAATCAGCTTATAGCTCATATAAGTTTTATTTTGTCAATCCTTCTTTACAATTCGTAAAAATATTGTTACATTTATTTACATGAACTAAAAGTTAAAGCAAAACAGCCAAGACAGCAAGCCAGTTCAAATTGTCTCGAGGAGTATCAGACAGCTTATGATTCGTTTGGCTCCAGACAATGGCGAAAAACTTGGCCTACTAGCTTAAAAAAGTTTTCGGGGTTTGGGTTTACCCCATTGACAGATTTGCTTGAGTTCTCCTACATAACTTAGCGCTACCTCGGCTGGACACCGGGGTTTTTTATTTAGTTACAACGTTTTCGACTAAGTCAAACGTAGATAAATTATTGCTATCTAACAATTAATTGAGATTACCTACTTAATTAAAAATTAACTTCATTTTGATGCACGGAATCCAAATAAAACTTGATTACATCTTCTGATGTACCCTGACATTGCAACTGGCCTTTATTCAGCCAAATTGCTTGGTCACAGGACTCTTGAATTAAAGTCAAATCGTGGGAAACTACTAAAATAGTAGCGTTAGAATTCCAGAATTTTTTTAAACGTCGTTTACACTTATTTTTAAAACTTTCATCCCCAACGGAAAGGACTTCATCAAGAATAAGAATATCGGGGTGAACCTCTGTGGCGATCGCAAATCCTAAACGAGCCACCATCCCGGAAGAAAGAGATTTCACCGGCGCTCCCATATATTCTTCTAACTCAGCAAAGTCAAGAATATCTTTGGTTTTTTCCTTCATTTCCTGACGAGAAAATCCCAGCATTACCCCATAGAGAATAATATTATCTTTTACTGGTAAATCTGGATCAAAACCTGCTCCTAATTCAATTAGAGAGGCAATTTGTCCCCTGACTCTCACCTGTCCTTTTGTCGGTTCCAGAATACCACAAATGACTTTTAGGAGAGTAGATTTTCCCGCGCCATTAGCTCCAATGATACCTAATTTTGCTCCAGAATTAATGACTAAATCTATATCATCTAGAACTAATTTTTTGGCAGGTTGACGATATTTACCTTCAAGAATAGAGAAGATTGTCCTTTTTAGATCGTAGGAAAATTCTTCTTGAGTACGTCTTTCGAGAGACACTTGATCGAGTCGAATTACTTCTGTCATTTATAATAAATCCATAAATAAATGTCGCCAGAGTCGGAAGCAAGTCCAACCAATTCCTAAGATGATAATCCCCCCAAGTAGAGATTGAAAAATCAAACCAAAATCTGGTAATCCGGGGGAAAGGGACAATTGGCGAATACTTTCAATTACTGGTAATAATGGGTTTAATAGCAGGAATGGTTTTACGGAAGGAGGAATAATTTCTGGAGGATAGAAAATCGGGCTGCTAATCCAAGCGACAAAACAAACAATTTCGTAAAAATAGGGTAAGTCTCTGAAGAAAACGTAGAGGGTACTGACAAAAAAACCCACTCCCGTGCAAACCAGAGAAAGACCGATCACAGGAAAAATCAGAGCAATTACATTAATTAAACTTTGAGACTTCCAGAGAGTTACTATAGCCAAAAGGGGAAAGATACTAATAGCAAATTGAAAAATATTTGCCACTACCATGGAAACGGGAAAAATGCTAACTGGCAGACGAATTTTATTTAAAATACTGCCATTACCAACGATACTAGGTAAGGCTTGGTTAGTGGAAGCATTAAAGAAATTTATTACTACTAAACCAGTGAAAGCCGCTAGGACATAGTTAACTATAGAATTATCAAAATAAGAGGCGAAAACCGTGCCGAAAATTGCCGTGTATAGTGCCGTCATAATCACGGGATTTAACAAAGACCAGTAAACCCCCAGAAAAGAACCCCGATAGCGTCCCTTGAGATTACGTTCCACTAAAACACTAAGCAATTCGTAATATCGCCGCGCTGTTGACCATCTAGTTTTTGCTTGGAGATCGGTCATAGGGATAATTGTCATCTCTTCAGTATTCAGTGCTTTATTCTAAACGATTAACGTCAATTTTGTCTATCGATCGAGGGGGGACTCTAGTTTTTATCCAGTCCCCGACGACTCTCCCTCTCGGGAAAAAGTTCCCCCACTAGGCCATTTATCCGGCTCAAAAAGCTTAAAAAACGCTAAAAGCCTCTTTTTTTAGGGTTGAATTCGGTTTTTAGGGACAGCCTCAGCTAATTGACCTAGACTCTAGCAGGTTTGCCAATAAAATAGACACCAGATAAAAGTCAAGAAATGCCGATTTAAACAGAGCTAATCTCAGAAAAACTGGAGTCAAAAACCGATAACTGAACAACTTCCTAACAGCTAAGTAGGTAGGTGTTAAAAGTTGTCAGACACCCCCCTTATCAAGGGGTGATTAAGGGGTGATTAAGGGGGGATCAAGGGGGGATTAAGGGGGGATTTATCTTCAATTTAATTATAACTACTTACTTAAACCAAGAATTTAATCTAATTGATGTCCTGTGAGTTCCACAAAGATATCTTCGAGGTTGGAAGGGCGACACATTACTCCAGTTTTATCGCTCAAAGTGTCGAGATAGGCATTGGCATCAGCGACGGTGGGGAAGAATTTATAATCAATTTTATCGCCAACTTGTTTGATAACTAAACCCTCACCATACTTAGCACGAAAATCCGTTAGAGTTCCTAATTCGATTAATTTGCCCGCATCCATAATGCCAATTCTGCCCGGTTTTCCTGCGGCGTTATCCTGACAGAGAAATTCCACTTCTTCCATGTAGTGAGTGGTTAACAAAATTGTCATTCCTTGCCGGTTTAAATCCCGAATTACTTCCCACAAACGACGACGATTTTGGGGATCTAAACCGACTGTCGGTTCATCGAGAAAGAGAATTTTTGGTTCGTGAAGAAGAGCGCGAGCAATCTGTAAACGTCGTTTCATCCCTCCAGAAAGAGTTTTGGCAAGGGCAGATTTTCGATCGCTTAAACTGACATAATCTAAATAGCGCTCGATTAATTCCTGTCTCTGGGGATTGGGGATATGGTGCATCCGGCCGTGAAATTCCATATTTTCCCAGACGGTTAATTCCCCATCAACGCTAATCTGTTGCAAGACTACCCCAATATTTCTTTTCACCTGATCGCGGTATTTTTTGACATTATACCCCGCCACTTCGATTTCTCCTTGACTTGCTTCGGTTAGGGTGATAATCATGCGGATTGTCGTCGATTTTCCCGCACCGTTGGGACCGAGTAAACCAAAGATTTCCCCTTTTTCGATGGCAAAGGAAAGCTCGTTAACTACTGGCAGATTGTTATAGATTTTAGAAACGCGATCGAGAGCAATAGCGGCGGTCATAGTTACAAAAGTTAATATTCTAGCTATGGATTAGTGTAACCGAATTAGCCCAACTCGACGGCGATTTTATCCTTCCCTCTCAAGGTACTCCTATCGACTTTGGTTTGACATCTTCACAATCAGATTAGAATACGGATAAAAAATCTTGACTTTGCCGGTATCCGATGGGAGTTTTTCTGCCAATTCTGTGTTTATGTCTAGGAATAGGGGAATTTTTCCTCAATCCCCCCATTAGTCTCGGTAATTCCCCCCCCGCAACCACGGTAATCCGAACGGAAACCCGTTTGCTGCTAAATTTAAAAAAAAGACGAGTTTTTGTTTACCAAGGACAGAAAATAATTGCTTCTTACCCTGTGGCGATCGGTCGTCCGGGTTGGGAAACCCCAACGGGACAATTTAGGGTGATTCAGATGGTGCGGGAACCAGTCTGGGAACATCCTTTCACCGGGCAACTGGTGCCATCGGGAAAAAACAACCCTTTAGGGGCGCGTTGGATTGGATTTTGGACCGATGGCGCGAATTTTATCGGTTTTCACGGTACACCCCAAGAAAATCTCATCGGCCGGGCCGTCTCCCACGGTTGCGTTAGGATGCGCGATCGAGATATAAAGGCTTTATTTGAAAAGGTACAAATCGGCACTTCAGTGATAGTAATCGCTCAATAGAAACAATGGCACAAAATGTCACATTTACGAACACTTTACCCCCATGATGTCGAGAGAGCCGTCTTAACCAGTAATTTAGATAGCCAACAGTTTAAAATGAGAGAAACTGAGCCAAGAGGATAATCGGTGAATATTATTGAACTAATCGGGATCGTGGCGGGAATATTAACCACTGTATCTTTTTTACCCCAAGTGATTAAAACTTGGCGTTATCGTTCGGCTAAGGACTTATCCCTAACTATGTTTATTTGCTTTTGTCTGGGGGTTTTTCTTTGGCTCATATACGGCCTTTATATGAACAGTAAACCGATTATTATCGCTAATTTTGTTACTTTTATCTTAGCGGGGACAATTCTCTATTTTAAGATTAAATATGATTAAAATAACTGACAATCCCTTGCGGCCCTATTGGCTCACGTCATGACAATTCTACAATTTATTGGGCCATCTAGGGGCGCGGATAGGATTTTTAGGTTAATTTATTGTTAAGATAATCATCTTTGACCATTGAGACCAAATTTGGGGTCAAGAAACATGAGCAATCGCATCGAGTGGATTAATGCCCTATCAACCCGTCCCTCCCTAGAAGCGGCGGTGACGGAGGTAGTAGAAAAAGTGCAAGATAAGTTAGTTGGATCGGCAGATCTAGCCATAATTTTTATTTCTTCTGCCTATGCCAGCGACTATCCCCGTTTAGTTCCCTTAATCTTGGATAAACTCCCCGTTCCTGTGCTGATCGGCTGCGGTGGGGCGGGGATTGTCGGCATGGGTGAGAGGGAAAAAGCGCGAGAAATCGAAGCGAGTCCGGCTTTAAGTCTCACCGTCGCCCATTTGCCCAATGTGGAAGTGCAGCCCTTCTATATCGAAGCGGCGGAAATGCCCGATCTCGACAGTTCCCCCTCTAGTTGGACAGAATTATTAGGGGTAGAAGCGGCCAAAAATCCCCAATTTATCCTTTTAGCCGATCCTTTTTCCAGTCGCATCAATGATCTGTTAGAGGGTTTGGATTTTGCCTACCCCGGTTCGGCCAAAATCGGCGGTTTAGTCAGTGGTGGCATGATCGAACGTTCTGGGGGTCTATTCTACCACGATCAACAAAAACCGCGTAATACCTATCTCTATCGTCAGGGAACCGTAGGAATCGCCCTTTCTGGCAATATTATCGTCGAAACTATCGTCGCCCAGGGTTGTCGTCCCATCGGACCGATTTATCAGGTGAGTGAGGGAGAACGCAATATTATCATCTCCATGACCGGTAAAGGGGCCGATGGTACTCCGCAACCACCTTTAAACCTACTGCGGGATTTAATCCCCTCCTTAAGCGAAAAAGACCGAGAATTGTCGCAACACTCCCTTTTTATCGGTATTGCTAGGGATGAGTTTAAAATGCAGTTGCGGGCCGGGGATTTCTTAATTCGCAATGTTTTGGGAGTAGATCCTCGCCAAGGTGCGATCGCAATTGGCGATCGAGTGCGTCCGGGGCAGCGGGTACAATTTCACCTGCGCGATGCCGACACTTCCGCCCTAGATTTAGAATTACTTTTGCAAGCTTTTCCCCGAGACAAACCTAATAGCTCAGAGGTACTAGGTGCTTTAATCTTTTCCTGTCTCGGTCGCGGGGAAAATCTCTACGAAAAACCGGACTTTGATTCGGGTCTTTTTCAGCGTTATTTCGCCAATGTTCCCCTTGCCGGTTTCTTTTGCAATGGAGAAATCGGGCCGGTGGCTGGGCGCACTTTTTTACACGGTTATACCTCGGCTTTTGCCCTCTTTCGTCAGGGAATTTAATGTTATACTAAATAGTTAGTACTCTAGGGAGTAGAACGATGGTAAAAGCCCAATCTTTCTCTGAGTCGGAGATTATCTATCCCGATAGTGACGGTAAACCGATGGCCGATCATACCAAACAGTTTCGCTGGATCGTGAAGATCAAGGAAAATCTCGAATGTTTATTCGCAGAGAATGACCATGTGTTTATCGCCGGCGATCTGTTGTGGTATCCCGTCGAGGGGGATAATAAAACTTGTCAAGCACCGGATGCTATGGTGGTGTTTGGCAGACCCAAGGGCGATCGAGGTTCCTATAAGCAATGGTTAGAAAACCAGATTGCGCCGCAGGTGGTCTTTGAAATTCTCTCTCCGGGCAACACCAAAGCGGAAATGCGCCGAAAATGGCAATTTTATCAGCGTTTTGGCGTAGAAGAATATTATCTCTACGATCCCGATGCTAATTATCTACAGGGTTGGTGGCGAAGGGGTGATCAATTGGAGTTGACATCCTCGCCGCACTTTTAGGGCGGCGATTCCTAAACCTCACGATTTAAGTTTCTGCTTCCACCGCCGTCGCATACCACAGTTAAAAAACCATGTACTGTCTTACACAGAGTCCACAGACTTTCGCCCCATTTCAGAAGCCCGATTCCGTGTGTCCCACGGTACGTTGACCGCCTATAGCTTCTTGTACTTGTTGCGCGCGACTTTTTACCCGGCCAAGCTTTTCTGGTCGGAACCCCCTAAGCCGAGTTTTCAAGGTGCTGCGCCGTCCACTTGGTTTTCGAGACTGGCCTTTTAATTCTAACGTAAAGCCAACCTAGAACGGCGGGGTTTCAGACCCAAAATTTCCGATGATTCCCGTGATCGATAATTGGCTGAGTCCGCGGCTACAGATTCGTTTTCAACTGGAGAGTCCCCAGTTAGCTATTTTTTATCCCGATGGCTCCCGGTTTTTGACCACCCTAGAAATCAAGCAAAAGGCTGAATTAGCCGAACAAAGGGCCAGGACCGCCGAACAGCAAGCCCAACAGGAACGGCAACGGGCCCGGGAAGCTGAGGCAAAATTAGCCCGCTTAGAGGCGCAATTACGGGCCCTGGGGATTAATCTAGAGGAAAGCTAACGAGAGGCGGGAAGAACGGGATTTAACCACTGGAGAATCTCATCTTTGAGACGGGAATTATCCCGGGCAAGTCCCTGTTTTAACCATTGGCCGATCGCATCGAGGGGAGTAAATACTTCTCCGGTTTGCCAACTGACATCTTGACTCAAGGGAGTGAGATGATTGCCCGGGAGAGTTCGCAGGGTAATTAAATCATTAAAGCGTTTTTTTAGCAGGGGATTTAATACCAGCGATTGATCGATCGTGTCGTCTTGAAAACGGATTAAAAGATTGCGACGAATGGCATAATCTTGGAAAATTAACTCGTTTGTTTCTTCGGGGGAAGGGGTAAATTCGAGGTTAAAAGTGGTGTCAATTTGCAAAGGTTCGATAAAAGGAATAGCCCGACGAATGGGATAATTATTAAAGGAAATGAGGATATTTCCTTCCCGTTCCACTTCGTAGAGACTACCGATTAATAAATGCAGTTTACAACCCATACTATGACCCAATCCGTAGATGGGGAGATAACCTTGGGGCAGACTATGATTCCAGCGCAGACGTTCAATAATATTATCAAAACGGTTTAAAACTGTGCGGGCGATCGATTTGTGATCGAGGGTATTAACAAAGGGAGTAGCGACAATAGCGTATCCTGAATTGCCAAGACTTTCTAATAACCAACGATAGGTAATATTCGGGGCCGCCGCTACAAATGCCCCACCTAAAAAGTGAATGATACCCCGGGGACGACGGGGGAGAAAAACCCAATTACCTGCTATTTCTTGCCAATTCATAATTAGTTAGGGTTTGCTTAAAAAGTCTATTGGTGGGGTTAGGAGTCAGGAGTCAGGAGTCAGTAGCCAGTCGTTTCAGGCTTTGTTATCCTTCTTTTTGTACCAACTTATGTACTGCATTAAGAATAATGCAAGGTTTTTGAATGTCCCAATCCTATTTTCGCAGCATGAACATCGGATTTTAACAGGTCAAAAGCCTTATTTTAAAAGGGTTTTACCATTATTCAGCAAGCCCTAGTTATCAGTGAATTAATACTAAATCTGGTTATTAAAAACTGATTATTTATTTCCCCTTTTGCCTGTTGCCTTTTGCCTCCCCTCTATAAGTAGCCTATACTCAACGGATTTAGTATTAGTCACTCACCAAATAAATACCACTTCATATTATACTAAATCCTGTTTAAAAGGGATAGGATATTAGTCAGAGATTGGCACGGCTGGATAAGGATAACTGCTTACCCAAGTCATCAAAAATCGGGATGAATAGTTCTAGTCGAGTTTTTTCTTAATAAAAGCCACTAATTGAGACATTTGTTTCTTGATAGTTTCCATTTCTGTTTGCATTTGGGCAATTTGGGCATGGAGAGTCTGAATATCGGTGCTATAATCCCCGGTGAGTTCCTCTAGTTTCGGGCTAGAAACTGTCGGTTTGGGAGAATACTGTTTTGCCTTGGCTATCGCTTCTTTAATCGCTTGTATTAATTGTTTTTGGTCGAAAGGCTTCTCAATAAAGGCAAAATACTGGAAAGGTTCGGGTATTTTCTCTACTAGCTCCTCTTTCCTTCCCGACATTAACACTAGGGGGATACTTTTGAGATTATCTTCGCTTTGGATTTGCTGAAACACCTCCCAACCGCTCATTTTTGGGAGAAGGAAGTCCAAAATAATCAAATTCGGGTTTTCAGTACGGATGAGATTATAGCCCTCTAATCCGTCTTTAGCTTCGAGGAATTCAAAGTTACCCTCTGGTAACATATCGCGAACGCGCATCCTAATCACTTTACTGTCATCGATAACGAGAATTTTATGATTTGACACGATAGACACCTTAGACAAGAGACAATAGATAAACTCGATGATTCGAGGGGATATTGGCGAAAACTTTCGGCATAGGCATTGAGGATTCCCAAAAACCCCTTAGAAGTTAACATACATCATAAAGAAAAAACCTCGGTTAATGTCCGAGGCTGCTGTTGTAGGAGAACTCAATGCAAAACAAAAGGAAGATACCAAAACCAAAGAGGTTTTTATCGGTAAATCACCCTTATTGTCCCATTGTAACCCCTGTTTAAGCGTATCGGGAGGAAGTAGCACTTTTTAGGGCTAAATAACCTAAACCGAGACATAAAAGCGCATTTACGCCCAAAAATGCCTGAGCGCTCCTACCAGAACCTAACCAGACCAGAGTAGGATCGATAACAGCACTGATCCCTAAAGTCACCGCCATGGCTAAACTTACCCCCACCGCTAACCATTTAGCTTGGGGATGACCTAAAAGCAGAGCAATCAGGACAAAAGGCAGGATAACACTGGCAAAAAGCGGATTAAGGGCAGAACTTCCCTGAATAACACCTCCTAGGTCGGAAAGAGAACTCCCCATGACTCGGAAAGGCCATTGGGGTAAATCGAAGATATAAAGACCTCTGAGGAAAAATAAGCCAGAACTGCCAAAAATTAGACCAGCATTCAAAAATCCGTTCCAGGAGAAGGGAAAATAATTTCTCAGCCACCAAGCGAGGAGATAAGAACCCAAAACCATAGCCATTTTGGGTAAAACCGCCACCGCACCGCCATCAATCCAGAAACGAGGATTGAGATAACCGTTATCGCGCAACCAACGCCAAAAATCCCGGAAAGTAATCTGTCCTTTTAGGGCCAATTGTAGGGCATTGCCCGCGTCTAATTGTCCGGCCCCAAAATGATTAAAGGGATCATCCTTGATCTTACGGGCCGACTGTTGCAAAACCTCTAAAACTGCATTGGGTTCTTTAATTCCCGCAGCCTTGATTAAAGCTACCACCCCAGCAACGTGAGGGGCTGCCATGCTGGTTCCCTGAAAACCGAGGAACGCCGGTTCCCCCCCCTTAGCCGGATCGATGGTTTCTTGGATAATTTTACCCGTATCGGAGCCGCCTGGGGCAGCAATATCGATTCCGGCCCCGAAATTAGAATAGGGGGCTTTATTTCCGGAGGCATCTACCGCAGAAACGCCGATAACGTGCGGAAAACGGGCGGGATAGGCGGCGGAATTATCATCGCCATTACCGGCAGCGGCGACGATTACCACACCTTTACTATAGGCATATTCGATCGCCTCTTTCATTACTTGGGTTTCCCCTCCACCCCCTAAACTCATATTGATGACATCGGCTTGATTATCGACGGCAAAACGGATCGCTTCGGCGATATCGCCCACGGTTCCCCCACCCGTCCCGGAAAGTACCTTGAGTGGCATAATTTTGGCTTTGTAGGCGATGCCGGCCACCCCGTAGTTATTATTGGTCGATTGGGCAATTGTTCCCGCTACATGGGTTCCGTGACCGTTATCGTCCTCGCTATTGCTGCGATCGTTGACGAAGTCGTAGCCTTCCACAAACTCGGTTTCTCGCAGATCGGGAACTCTTGATACACCTGTATCAATGACGGCGACGGTGATCCCTTCACCGTGATTTTCTTCCCAAGCGCGTTCGATATTTATCCCCCTCAGGTTCCACTGTTTGCTATAGTCGGGGTCGTTGGGGGCGATGAAAGCATGATAAATATAATCGGGTTCGATCGATTCGGTGTATTTTTTTAGGTCGGAATTGCGGAGAGTTTTCAGGAGTTTGCTATCTCCATCAACGATGTAAAGATGTTCATCGATGGAAAAAATACTATTTAAACTGGTGGTTTTTCCCGCTTTTTTGTTAATAGCATTTAACTGCTCATCGAGTAAGCTGACCGGTAGATCGTCCTTAAAGTCGATTAAAATTGATTGATATTCGCCCCGATTTGCTAATCCAGTAAAGTTAAAGAGGGCAAATCCTAGACCGATAATGAATAGGGTTAACAATAAAATTTTTTTCATATATTTCCTAATAATTTATCGTTACAAGCCAAGGTTTTTTTAGTTTTGATGAGAAAATTTGATCGAAGTTCCCCTATTTTTGTCGCAGTTGAAGATAGAACTAACCAGTTACAAAAAAGTCACCTGTTGTTTATTTTAAGCTCGATCGCCAATCGCTGTTAATTGCCGACTGGCAAAAATAGCTTCATAGTGGCGATAATGTTTAAATTCGAGGAGATTATAGAAAGGATCCTCCAGGAAAAAGGTTTTATGTTCGGTTATCTCCCCAGTAAAGCGAGTTTTTGGTTCTAGATAAAATTTTAGTTGACTGACTCGTGCTTGTGCGAGAAGATTGTCCCAATCTCTGGCATCCAGCAGAATTAGACCAAAATGGCGAGGATAAATGCTATTTTGGGGAGTAAGAGGCATTTCGGTGACGTGAGCGACCACCTGATGACCATAGAAATTTAAGATTATCGCTTTCTCGGTTTCCCTTCCCGCTAAACAACCTAAACCATCACAGTAAAAGCTTTTAGCGGTGGACACATCGGTAATCGGAATAGCGAGATGAAAAATTGCAGGTTGATTCATGGCGATCGATTTTATCCGCGCTCTACTAGGTTCTATTGTAGTGATCGAGGGGCGACTTTTCCGAAAAATTTTTCTTGAAATTGGCAATTACCTAGGATTGGCCGAATAAATCTCAAGACATCAAAAAAGTGCTGGTCTTTGCAGTAATCGGGGGGAAAATTAGGCACTTTTTCCCTGAAAATTAGGTAATTGACCCCCTAAAAATGGGTAAAACCCCACACCCCACACCCCACCTAAAGACTTTGTGCGATTCTAAAACCAGCGTGTTGATAAAAATTCCGGCGAAACCAATTGCGATAGTAGGGTAGGATTTCTGTGCCGTTAGTCACCCAAGCTCCTCCTAACATCATTTTATGTTGACTATTAAAGAAAGGAGTGGAATTGTCAGCATAGAGGTAATGGGGTTGAAAGTCAGTTAAGGGATTAAAATCATCTTCTAGCCATTCCCAGACGTTACCGCGTAAATCATAAATTTCTGAGTTATTGCCCGTATTTTTTAACATTCCTACGGGAGTGGGAGAACAGAATTTTAAATTGAGGTTATAGTCATCAAAGTTATCGTTTTCTAGGGTATAACATCGATTTTTTTGACTGCCATAGGTGACTAAATTCCACTCAGCTTCCCTCATTAAACGTATTCCTTGACCTTGAAAACGACAGTAAGCGATCGCTTCATAATAGTTCACTTCTACCGGCCAATCGAGAGGTAAATCGAAAACATCAAACATGGCTCGGTATTGATAATTTCCGCCCTCATCTACCAGCCAAAATTTAGGATATTTGACTCGATAATGATTTTTCCATTGCCAAGCTTCCTCATCCCAATAACTGGGATTTTCGTAGCCACCATTATGGACAAATTCTTTAAATTCTCCGTTGGTAATCATATATTTACTCACCAGAAAATTGTTAACTTGAATTTGACGATAACCATACTCGTTATCCCAACCATAAACAGGAGAATCCTGGGGTTTACCAATTTCTACTATTCCCCCAGAAACCTCCACCATTTGATTAGGATAAGCTTGACCAAAAGAAGGGGCATAATGCCACCCTTGAGGACGTTGTAGACAATCTAAGGGCAGTTGTCTGAGTAACATTGAAGATGTTTCAAAGTGAACACGCTGATGCTCAATTCCCATCATTAATGACCAGAGAGAATGCTGAGGATGAATAGGAAGATTAAGGGGTACATTTTTAATTATTTCGACCACAATTTCATAGACTTGTTGCCGATATTCCCAAACTTTAGCCACCCCAGGCCACTGAATATGGGCGGTAGCAGAGTTTAATTCTTCAGGAGTTGCTGGATCTACTCCCACTCCAAACAATAATTCATAGTCAGGATTAGGGCTTTTTTTTAATAGGTTAACCAGCTGCAATTTATTCAGATAAAAAGCGGCCGCATGACCTAAATAAAAAATGAGGGGATTTCTTAAATCGTCAGGGTTACAGTAAAAAGCTTCTTCTTTGATAATGCTTTTTAACAGCATATCTTCTAATTGCCAAGCATTGTCAAAATAGTCTAGTATATTTTCTCGACTACAGTTTTTTAGGGAGATAGGAGCCTGAGCTTGAATCTTTTCCATGTTTTTATGCCTCTATTACTGATAAGAATGTTTTCATTATTTACAGAGATATAGCGTTTCCTAAGCTAGTGAGGTACACCTGTTTTTCTTCCCCTTTGCCTTTTGCCTCTTGCATGAGTGCCTAAAACCCATAACTTTTGTACCTCAGCAGACTGAAAAACGCTATAATTGACAGAGAATTAAACCGAATAAATTTTCAGGATCGGTGAAAACCTTGAGCGGTTTTAATCCCTTTGATTCTAGGTCTTTTTGCATAGTTTCTAGGTTGAATTTACGCGAAATTTCTGTTAAAATACTCTCCGATGCTTGAAAATTAACCGTTAAATCGAGTTTTTTAAGATGAACAGGGTGAGTTTTTTGACCAATTAAATACATTTCAATTTGAGATTGATCTTGATTATAGATAGCTTTATGACTAAATAAATCAAGATTAAAATCAGCTTGAAAACGCCAATTTAAATGGGAAAGCATATTTAAATTAAAAGCGGCCGTCACCCCTTGAGCATCATTATAAGCTGCTTCTAATATTGCCGATGGTTTTTGGAGATCAATCCCTAATAAAAAATAATCTCCAGCTTTTAGGACAGTGGCAATTTTTTCTAAAAATTTATCACATTCAGCCGCGGAAAAATTACCGATCGAACTTCCCAAGAAAAAAATCATTCTGGTATTATCGGAAGGGTTTTGACAATAGGCTAAGGCCTGTTCATAGGTTCCAATTAACCCCTGAATGGGTAAATTAGGATATTCTTTTTGTAATTCTATGGCACTAGCTTTGAGAATAGTTTCACTAACATCGATAGGTACATATTTAGAGGATTTTTGCTGTTGATAATAAGCGTCCAATAACAGACGAGTTTTAGTGGAACTACCACTACCTAATTCGATCAATTCGCAGTCCCCTGTATAGGCAACAATTTCTTGAGCATATTTCTGGAGAATAGCCGCTTCTGTCCTAGTGGGATAGTATTCTGGCAATTGACAGATTTCTTCAAAAAGTTGCGAACCTTGCCGATCATAAAAATATTTAGATGGTAAACTTTTGGGGGTTTTAGTTAATCCTTCAATCACATCTTTGCCATCATCTTTAACTATATTTTGTCGCGTAGCAGCGGTGGCTAAATACTCAATTTGTAACAGTTCTTGGTTAGATTGTTTAAGTTGCATAGATTCTCCGATTATTCTCCAGTTTTTTGATTGTTCTCGATCGATACCGAGGATGAAATCCACTTTGACAGCTTGAATACTGGCAGAGATTATCATTCCCCGGTAATCTTACCACTAAAACGCCGCAAAATTTACCTCTTGTCTAGATAGACAAAGTTTATGGATGGTAAATAAAAGCTGTTAAATCGCTCAAGATGAGTGCTGATATTATCCAAGCAAAATTACCGTTTCAATTAATCAGTAAAGATTGCATTTCCTCTAAGCTAAGATTTTCTTGGATATAGCGAGGTTTAAGGGGATGATAGGGACTAGCAAGACGATCTATCCTAATAATTCTAGCCGTTTCAGGAATGAGCGGAATATCGGGATCGTAGGGGGTGCTGCGGGTAAGAGAACTAGAAAAACCTTTAAAAATAGAGATTTCTTCCTCCTCCCCATCCACAGCAATAGTCACTAATAAAACCTCGTGGGGATTTTTGAGGGTGTATTGTTCCAGTTGTTGACCAATATTCATAGAAAAATGGCTAATCATCGATAGCTAAAAACTTACTGTTGTAAAGCTGAACGTCCCTGTTTGCCAAGGCGAATAAGAAGAAAATGGGCAAAATAGAGAGTATAAAAAGAGAGACCAACTAAACCAAAAAAGCCCAAAACATTAGCGGTAGCTTCTGAATGAAAAATCTCGCGAAACTGCCAGGGTGCTTCCTGCCAAACCTGACAATAGGGAGAATTTAGCAATTCCCCTGACATAGCACAGGAGAGAAAAGGTAAGGTAGAAATCGCGCCCAAAGGAGAATAGATAGTCACTGCCCAACGCCAAGCAGTGGTGACAAATTTAATCGGACTAGCGGGTAAATCTTTAATTTCATCGTTAATATCCACCCAAAACCAGAGAGAAATCGGGATTAAAATCTTAGCTAAAAAACTGGTGACAAAACCAATCGGCCAGGAAGCAATCATTAAATATACGGTAATTAACAAAAGACTAGCCACTCGCCAATAGATAATCAACAATTTTTGTAATGATTCGATTTTTGCAAATAAAGACCAAATCAACAAAATTGCCGGAATAATCACCGTAAATAGGACGGCTAAACGATAATCTATCCAAACGAGAGGACGAAACCAAAGTTGATTCATAAATTATTTAGACATAATTACACTGTCAACATTTTACTGTCTTCCGGTGCGGCAGCCAAAATCGGCCACAGCTTGACCAACAAACAAAAAAACGAGGGGCGATCTCTTTATAGCTGAGATCGCCCTAAAGCTAGGATTCTACTGTGAGGAGAGAAAAAACCGCTGCCCGACTCCATTAATCGTCATAAACGCGACACTCGGCGGCATCAGGATTATCATCACAATACTTTTCGAAGTAGGTTTTTTGGGGGTGGTCTTGACGTTGGTGAGCTGCTTCTGCTTGTAATTCTTCCACCGCATCCCAAGCGGCGGCGCATTCGCCAGAGGTGGCACCTTCCGTACTACAGACGGTTCTGGCGTTTTCTAGCTCTTCTTGAATTTTATCTTGGATATTGCTCATGATTCCTCTGGAATTGATCTATTGACACTCTAACAATTATACAGCCACGTTCTCAAACCACAGGATCGGTTATCCCACTCGATCGCCTTTCCTGTGCTATTGAGCCGATCCTAGCGCAATTTTTGGGGAATTTAAGATCAAGATTTCCTGACTGGGCCAGTTTTTAGCCCAGATTCCCCACTGGAGAAATGCTAGAGGGATTTCTCCCCGGGATAGACAGCCTCGGTAACTGCTGTCATCAGTAACAATCCTCAATCTATCAATATTTCCTCGGTCGGGGACTCTTTCAATTCCGAGTCACTATCGGACATTAGCAGACAGCGATCGCCTTTTGCCGCCCTATTTGTTGTCACCCATTGAAAAAAGCCGGTTGCTCAAGTACAGGAATTATAGAGTAATAAACGGTTCCGAGAATGGCCAAGGGTTGCTGATTTTTTTCTTAACCACAAAGACACAAAGAGAGGGAGTAAGGTATTTTCACTACTCTAAGAGCGCCAAGAGAGCCGCATCATCTAAGGACTAATATGAATTTGACTGAGAATATAACGCAAGCGATCATAATCATCTTTAAGTAAAACACTTAACTGTCTGCCCACATTCACTAACCATTGTCGATCGGCTTGACGCAATTGATACATCTGACGGATAGAAGCGGCTGCCAAAGCTTCCACGGGAGTATTATTGACCTGTAATAAAATTCGTAAAAAGTCTAATTGTTCACTAAAATAAACCACTTCTAACGACTCACATTGATAAACCGCCTGATGAATTTGTGGAGGCCGGGGAGGAATATATTGATAGATATAACCTCGCCCGGCACCATTGCCATTAACTTGTCCGGGTAAGGTTTCAAAACCGACAATAGTTGCCCGAAATTCCGTTTTTAACATAGCGAAAATCTGCGGCTGTTGTTCCCGCAATTCAGCCAAAGACAACCCCAAAGCTCTAGCGCGATGTACCGAATCGATGGGTGCAGTGGTGGCAAAGGTGACAATCCCAAAAATTTTATTACCCGTTTCTTCATCGTAGGCTTTTACCCAACTACCAAAAGCGGGCATAAAAGGAAAGTTTAACTCCTCTGGTTCCAAACATTGCGCTAAAAACTCGGTCGTCGTCGTCTCGATAACTTCGGCGATATGATCGGGATGGCGGTTATCCGTGGCTAATTGCGGTAAGGGTGGACGCATGGTTATTTTTTGCCTTTAGCGGGGGCAATAATTACTTCTTCTAATTCCGAGAGATTAAAGGTGACTAACTTATCCCAGTTGCCCCCCTCAAAAAGAACGGCCACTTTCCCATCGCTTAAACGCTGGGCTAAACCTTCAAATTTATAATAGGTATCATCGGGATTGGTGACTCGAACGGTACTACCTGGCAAAATCATAGGATTGACGACGAAATTATAATTACTGTCTCTTAGCTTATCAAAAATTAGTGATCAGGGAGTCGTGACTTACCTCTATCTTCTGTTATCCGTCTTAGGCAATACGTCCCTGTTCTCTACCCGATCAGGCGATCGCAATTCGTTGATCAGGCGACAATTGTTGTACTGCTTAAATAAGCTGTTCTAAAGTTAAGGGAATGGTTCTCATCGATTTTGCTTTAATAATTTATAATTTGCTCTATTCAACCCTCAACCCCAGCCACAGGCGAGCGCACTAACTCGTAGGGTGAGCTTTTCGATAGCGTAACGCACCAATTTAATAATAAAGTTAGTGCGTGGGGTGCGGATTGTTAATTTGAGTTTTTTATCAAAGATAATCGCCGTCTAACGCACCCCACAAGAGCGGCGTACTGCTAGGCAGTGCCTTCGGCATCGCACTTAACAAGTCATTGGGTGGACAAATTTAATATTTTTCCTTGGGTTGACTCTAAAATTGAATCTCGGATAAAAGAACTAGCATTAGTAATCTCTAGGCCAATTAATTCTCCTAAATCATTAAGTTCAGCCGTAATATTTGGATTAATTTCTACACTTTTAGCTTCTGGTTCATCAGAAATAGTTAAATGAAGAATGTCTTCTTGTTCAAAGTATCTCATTTTAGGTTTGCTCATGGATAGTATATCTCCCAGTTGTTAGGCGAAATCGAATTTGTTGGCGTGTTGTCGCATGAATGGTGACAGGAGTTATAAAATTATCATCGTATTCATAAGGAATAATTACTAAACGATTATCATGCTTGCCTACGGCAATAAGACGACCCGTTTCAGTATCGTAGTACCTTTCTCCAGAGTATTTGAGAATCTCTTCTATTTTAGCAAGTTCAAATCCTCTCAGTTTGGCTCGGTATTGTAAGTAATCCGACCAGATAATATTCGGCATTATGAGCAGACTTTGCTAATTATCTGTTATCTATTTTAATCTAAATTCTCCTTCCCAAACCCCCAACACCGTAATCCACCGAATATTACGTGTTTGGTGGTGCGTTCCCCATCATCAAACGAATGGAGTAACAAGGGTTGCATCAGGGAACGCACCCTACAAGATCGGCGTACTGCTAGGCAGTGCCTTCGGCATCGCACTATTGGGCATTCAGGTTTCTGAGAATTTTTTGTGCTAAAAATTCTTTGATTTCTGTATGTCGTGGTACAGCTTCAATGAACCCAGTTTGAGGGTTAATCCAAAGAGAATGAGAAGCACCCTCTCGCTTAAGATAACAACCAGCTTTTCGCAACTTTTTTTCTAATTCTTTACGTTTCATGGAATGGTAATTGTCTCCTCGATCGCTTCTTTTGGTAGTCCTCGACGAATATCAGCTAAACGATCTTCAAAAATTAGTTGAATAGCACTTTTTAAGCTTTCTTTGGCTTCTTCAATGGTTTCTCCTTGACCATTTGCACCTAGGACTTCAGGACAAATCGCCCAGTATCCCCCTTCTGTTGCTGCTTCAATGATGGCGGTGAATTCTCCTTTCATGATAATCTCCTTTGATAATTTATGAATTAGCGAGCTGCTACGCAGTGCCTTCAACATCGCACTCTCAATCAAAATATCACAAGATCACGACACAAGATTAGAGCATCCTGGGGATGATGTTGAGTTGAGTACCGATCACCCAATGTACAAGATCGGCGATCGCACTTTAAGTAAATTAATGATCGCCTTTCGGAATTTAGAATTAAGAATGAAATATACAGCGATCGCAATACAGTGTTTAAGATTAATTGAATATCAATTTTTCTGCTTCATCTTCTGATATTGATTGAGAAGAAATAACAATAAATTGTTCAGGAGATAAAATTACATTTTCATAAGTAAAACCACCAATGACTTTAGGATTAGAAATCATTAAATCAATAGCGTATGCTTCAGGATTAGGATAGCATTCAACTATTGCACCAATTGTTCCTTTAGGAATGATTAAATCTGAAAAATCGGCGGTTATATCTATTAAAGTTTGAATCGAATCATTAATTTTTGCTTTCATTATGTTTTGCTCCTTTAGCTGTAAAATTCTAACCAGTTTGTAATTAATCTAGGAATAATTTTACCTTGATCTATTTGCCAGATTGTGATTAAATTTCCTTGCCCCCCATTAAAACCTTTGATCCTAATTGTAACTTTTAATCTCATACCATAGGGATTATTTTTGCTTTTATAGGCTGGTGCATAAGGTAAAATTTGACGAATTTGTTGAATTATATCTTGAGTTGCAATTTGACGGCCTTCTTGAGTTTCAACAGAATAACCTATCATGGCAAATCCCATCCATTTTCCTTGATTTTGAGGGTTGTTAGGTTGCAATGAGTAATCGGTAAACTTTCGCAATTCTATTTCGGCTTGATCTGCATTTGGTAAGGGATCTCCTTCTTTCCAGCTAATACTCATATTACAATCTTACAAATGCTCTGAATCAAGCTCTGGGATTAGAGTATCATAATTTCAGAGCATAGGGTTAAGATTCCTGATTATATGAGCAAAGATAATAAAAATCATTCGCAGTTTGAGCTAAACGAAGTGCCACCCAACCCATAACATGAAGAATAATCGGGGGATGATGTTGGGTTTCCGTTGTCAACCCAACCTACAAGATCGGCGATCACACTACAAGCTAATTCGTAGTAACGCACCAATTTAATGATGAAGTTGATGTGTTACAGCCGATTGTTAATTTGTTTTTATCAGAGATAATCGCCACAAATAAAAACATAAATCGTAGGGTGCGCCATTCGATAGCGTAACGCACCAATTTAATGATGAAGTTGGTGCGTTACAGCCGATTGTTAATTTAGGTTTTTTATCAGAAATTATCGCCCCAAACAAAAACATAAATCGTAGGGTGCGCCATTCGATAGCGTAACGCACCAATTTAATGATGAAGTTGGTGCGTTACGGCGGATTGTTAATTTCAGTTTTTTATCAGAGATAATCGCCGCCTAACGCACCCTACAAGCTACTACGAATATAGTTTAATAAAATCACATGTGGGCTAGGATATGGTTTAATAAAATCCTATGTGGACTATCCTTTACTGCATAACACAGAAGACTTCCTAGTCCCATTGCAATTCCTAAATTTCTCATTGCTAATCCTCCAAGTGCAGCCAGGACAAATGAATAATAATCATACAAAGCTGAATAATGATTGAAGTTTTTAATTGGTATATCTGGCAAATCAATCAAATTTAAGCAGTCTGCTAACAACGCAGCATTACCAAGCAGTATAACATACTCTATTATAGCCACTTCCCCACTAGGATCGATCGCATTTACCGGATTTACCCCAGCGTATAAATAATCATGCAAGGTTATCGGTTGATTATTGAAACCCTCAAAGGGATCAACGGAAGCAAAACGCCCTGTATTAGGATCATAATACCTTGCTCGTAAATAATAGCCATCTACTGCATCATCAAACTGCTCACCAGCAAACAGATAATTATTATCCGCATCCCCTACTTTACGGGTTAAATTACCATAAGCATCATAATCATATTCTACGATAACAGAACCATTATTACCCGTCATTAAACGAGTGCTACCTAAACCATCCACTTGATAGTAAATCCGATTTGCACCGTCATCTTGAGAGATTAAATCCCAACCGTGAGTATAGGTAGTATTAACTGTACCATTAGTTTGATATTCCTCAATCACTTGGGCGTATTGCTGTTGATTATTGTCAATTAAGAAGCGAGTCACCTCACCATCCACATCAATCGCCACTCGGATACCATTATGATCATATTCAAACTCGATGCGTCCGGTTTCGCCGTTTTCCGTGACTTCTACTGCGGTTAATTCACCCTTAGCATTCCACTCATAATTAGTGGTAGTTGCGCCATTTTCTACCTTAGCAAGGAGATTACCCTCATCATCGTATTGATATTGGGTAATATTTCCGCCAAGGATTTCTTTTAATAATCTGTCGTTTTTATCATAGTTATAGGTGGTTTTACCTGCCACTGAATCGACTTTTTCTAAACGATTTCCTACTGCATCAAAACTATAAGTAATCGTTTTGTTACCTGCTACAGTGTCAGTAATTTTCTCTTGGGTTAAACGATAGAGATTGTCATAGGTGTACTCCACAGTGCGACCATCATTTTCTACCACTTTCACCCGATTACCCATCGCATCTAGGGTATAAGCATAACTAGAAATAATGCTCGTATCATTGCGGTTTTCGAGGTAGGTTAAGCGATTTAATAAGTCATATTGTTGATTTTCAATCACCCCATTGGGGAAGACTGTTTTAATCAAATTACCCACCGCATCATAATTATAGTCTGTTACTCCATTATCGGCATCTTTAACAGTATCAAGGCGATTCAACACATCATAAGTATAAGTGGTTGTGCCTGAAGGTACGCTTAAGGTAAGAATATTACTAGCCTTGTCGTAAGTATAGCTAATAGTACGGTTATCGGGTTCGGTACGACTAATTAATCTGTCTCGCTCATCATAAACATAATTTGTCATCCCTCGGTTATCGATAACGGTAGCTAATTCACCCGTCAAGGTATAGGTAAAGGTTTCCGTAGCTGTACCATCAGAGAAGGATTTTTCGGTTAACCAGTTACGCTCATTATATTTATAGGTGGTGACTGCTCCGTTAAAGTCGGTTACTTTAATTAAATTACCGATTTTATCGTGAATTGTCTCGTTACGTTGTCCACCAGGTAAGATGGTAGCTTTTAGACGGCGTAAACTGTCATATTCAAACTTAGTGATGTTACCATTTGCGTCTTTTTGCTCGATTAAATTACCCACTAAGTCATATTTATACTCAGTGCGTTGATTTAAAGCATCAATTACCGCCGTTAGTCTTCCTAAAGCGTCATATTCATAATTAGTGGTATTTCCTGCTAAATCGGTTTCTGCTATCACTCGTCCTAAAGGATCATAAGTGGTAGTCATTACCGTATTATTAGCATAAGTTGTGGTAAGAAGACGATCAAGCTCGTCATAATCATACTCAGTGATGCGCCCTAACGCATCTGTTTTGGCAATTTGTCGCCCGTCTGCATCATAATTATAGCTAGTAATTTGATTGAGGGCATTAGAACCTACTCATCCTCCCCATTCAAACTCAAATTCAGGTTCAGGTAAAGTTTCAACTCCTAAATCTTGAGATTCCAATAGAGGAGTGTCATTAAGCTCAGGTTCAGGTTCAGGTTCAGGTTCAGGTTTTGCATAAGCTTCAGGTTGATCCTCTTCTTTGCATTTTATATCAATGGTTTTTATGTCGTTATCCCAAAATGGAGCATCCACTTCTTTTACAGAAATACTTTCAGGTTCACAACTTTTTGTATCTATAATAGTATTATTTTGATCGCCTTCGACAATATCAATATCTCCTTTTTGAGTAAAATTTTCGATGTTGGTCGTTTTTTCAGAGCTATCTTGATTAATATCTCTGCCAGCAAAGTTATCTGGACTATCTTGGGCCAAACCTACAAGGACATCCTCTGCCAAATCTTTGAAATTACTCCAAGTGCTTTTTTCTGACATGATTTATCACTCTCCTAAGTAAATAACTAAGATAATCATGGCTTATACTCGTCTAATCCTAGCACATAATCTACTAAATTTCTAGTCTGGGATGTGGCATCAGGGGCTAGGGCATCTTTAAGCAGAGTTTTAATATTAGCGAGTAGTTCATCCTCAAAATCTATCCAAAAAAGTTTGCGTTCTTCCTGAAGTTGAGGCGATTGTAAAAGTCCCGTAAAGCGACCACTCATTTGTAAGGATCGATTCGCTACACCTGGATTATCTTCTCCTAAAGATAATTCATAATCTTCTCTCTTTTCTAATCGTACTTTTGTAATTCCACTAGCATTAGGACTGTAACGCTGAATGGTGGGACTTATGGGTAAGTTAGGTAATCTATCACGCATTAGGTTGGTTAAAGTTGGGATTCCAGGACTTAAGGATAATAGGGTTTGGTAAACGTGCTTATTTTGTTCCCAACGTTTTTGATTGTCGGGAATAGTGGGAGCGACTTCAACTAAACCGACATTAAATTCTCGTAGATAGTCACCAGCAAGCCCCAATGTACCGACAGGAAGCCGATGAGTTTCATCAAGAATAGCTAAGATTTTTTCACGGGGTTTATCATCTTTGGGTTGGGGATTTGGCCCTAGTTCCAGAATACGGGTGAGTAGGTTGTCTAAAAATAATGGCCCAACAATATTTGATGATGATTTAGAGAGTGGTTGGCTTAAAATAACGAGGGCGCGATGATAAAGAATGTCATCCAAGTCAAGCATTTTTAAGTCTGGATGAGGTTCTGTATATTCTAATAAATCCTCATGGTTTAACATATCTTTAAAAAGTTGTACCCCCCGTCTTGTTAAAGTAAGTTGAGGCTGATTAAGATAGAAGAAATTGGCCATGTTAAGTTGTTGTTCAATATCTTCTAACAGTTGTAAATCTTTTGATTTTAAAGAGGTTTCCTGCCTTGCTGCATTCTCTTTTACTTTTTTTAGTTTTTCTTTGACTTTATCTGGAAAATACAATAGATGAACTAATTTTCTTAATGTTGGTATTTTTTCTGATTCAAAATTTTGAAGATATATTAACAGATATTCTGCAATTGTGGCCGCATTATAGACAACGGCAACTGTTTCACCATCCAGTTGATAATGCTCAACGATAACCTGAGCAATCATTGCAAAAAATTCGCGTCTATCTTGGGGATTGTTGAGATACTGCAATGGGTTAAAACAGCAGTTACCACGCGGCCAACGATAACAGATAATATCAGGAAATTTCTGTTGTAAGTAATCGGCAATATCGGTAAATGCCGCGCCTTCTTTTCCGCCATTAATACCGCCTTTAGCTTCGCAAACAATGACAGTACCATACCACTTTAAAGCCCCTGAAATTAATCTTAATAATACAGTAGTTTTGCCAGATCCAATTGCTCCACCGATAAACAAATGAGTAGAAAGTAAATCTACAGGCAACCAAAAAGGGTATCTAGTTGTTGTTTCGGGATAGGATGCCGCTTGTCCTAAATAAATTTTGTTTTTTCCTGGTTTAATTTTATCGCCATCGTATGGATTATCAGCATTATCGTCATCAGAATTAAGATTTGCTAAGACTGACTGAAGACTTTGAGGAATCCGTTTAGGCTTTCCTAGATTATTGCTTTTTTGAGCTAGGGGAATAGGTTTGAGAGAAAAAGGATAGGACATAATTTATTCTTATTGAAAGGGATGGTCATTTATGTCTTCACTATGATCAGCCTCTATTGGACGATGTAAGGAGCTTCCAAGTAAAGGATTATCAGGGTCTAATCGCTGCATTACTGAATCCATAATTTCCAATAATTCCTTCCCTTGTTTTCCAAAAGAAGCTCTATTTGTTTGCATGGCCAATAAAATATTATACGCCTGAGCAACTACATCTAAAAGCGTTTGTTGAGTTTTTTCTTTCAATTCAAATTTTTGCTTGAGAATCCTTAGTTCCTCACTCAATTTATAAATTCTTATATCTTTTCTTTGTTTAATATAATCATAAAATGTTGGTGTCAAACGTATAGAATTTTGATAATGTCGTCCATAGATAAAGAAAAGTCCAAGAGTCAAAAATATTCCTATCATTGTTGTTGACGAATTAAAACTCCTAACAAAAAAGTCATCCCATTCATCAAACTTTAAGAAAATTACTACTGTCAACAAGTCTAATACTGGTTTAAATAAACAAAAGACTATGCCAACCTGAATCAGGGAAAATACAATCAGATACCATGTTGAGATTTTAATCCCTTCTTTGTATTTACCCAATAAATCTTCGTTGTTACTTTTTAATATGTGTATTCGCACAGCGTTAATTGTTGCTTGTGGCCATATAAGCGCGTGCAAAAATTTATCATTTTTTGGTTGCTCCGCTAAGTGAACAATTTCATCTACGAGATGAGCAAACTTATCATCTTCAGGGTTAATGGATTCAATGGTTGTCATGTTAAAAACTCCTTAAACAAGTTAGAAATAAATTAAAAAATCAAGGATCAATCAGTTTTCGAGATTCTTGTTGACGGTATTGAGATTTAAGATACTGTAGTCTTAAGGGTGGATAAATTGATAATCCTGTTAATGAAACCGCAGATAAAACACTTGCTGTAAGAAGGTAAGTATTAAAACCACTAACAAAGCCTAAGCCTGTGGAAATGCCTACACAAGAAGTTAATAAAATGTATGAAGTTGCTCTCACTCTGTTTTTCAATGGTTTTTCATAAAATAATTGACAAAATAAATGACATAAATCGTCGTAAGATCTCATCCAAAGACGTAGAATGATTACAAGAATTACGCCGAAACTCCCTCCTAACAAACCGCCCATCATAAGTTCACTAAAAATTTGAACGAACCAATTCTGATCGTGAGCAAGACTCCAACCATAGACATTAAACATTCCTACTGATGAAAAAGCTAAAAATACACCTAAACCTAACAACGCTAGATAGGGAGGAAAAGCAACATCAAATTTAATTTTAGCCGTTTGAATAGAAACATTAAAACGGATGCGCTCCTCGTTAGCATTACTTTCTAAAACAATTTCTCGCTGATAAAATTTATCTGCTTTGAGTTTACTTGTATCAATCGTAATCGTGCAAGTTACCTCTTCCTCATAGTGCGCTTCAAACCGTTTGGGAGTAATGCGAATCCAGACATGATCATCTGGTGTATGGGGCGGATCATTCGGATGAGGCGCAACATACCATTGCCCTTGTAAAATCGTCTCAGAAACCGTATTTTTTAGCGTAATTGTTTGGCTTAACTTTTCCCCTACTTTGCCAGCAACAAACCTCAATTCTGACTTATCAAAAGTAATATCAGGAATCCGAACAATATAAAGCGGTTGTAAAGCCTCTAACGCCGTTTTTGCATCAGGAAAGCGATTCACTGGCTCAGGTTCAACCATTTTTTCCAGCCATTGAATAAACTTAAAACTAAACTTGGGAACCCGATCTTTAAAAATAATACGATTCGTGGAAAAATTGACTAACTTTCCAATATCGGATGTCTTAGTTTTGGTAATTAAACAGATTAAGGTTGCCCCTAAACCATACAAATCAGACGCTTCTGTTAACTTTTGATTATGAACTTGTTCTGGTGGCATAAATCCCAAAGTACCGCCCATCATGGTACTAAATGCCATTGTATTATTACCAATTCGTGCCAAACCAAAATCAATTAAATAAACCTTAATATTATCATCTACTAAAATATTTTCAGGCTTTAAATCTTTATGTATAATGATAGGAATCTGATTTTGTAAATAGATCAAGATTTCTAAAATTTGATTAGCAATATCCTTAATTTATTCTGGGCTAAACGTGCGAGGTTTTGATAAAGGAGCGGCATTCTTATATTCCTGTACAAAACATAACCCATCCCCCGGATCAAATTTAGTCAGAAATTTTGGTATTCCTGGATGCTTTAACCCCCGCAGTACCTCAATTTCTCGCTCAATCGCCTTGTACTCATCCCAGTTGTTAGTTTTTGCAAAACAAAATTGCTTAATCACCACCGCTTGCTGTGAGTTAAGATCAAGAGCCTTATAGGTAATCCTGCCGCCTGTGGCATTGTTGTTCAGGCATTCTGTCACTTCATAACCAAATTGACGAAAATCGGGGAAAGTAGTCATGGATAGACCTCTCAGCGAAATAAGTCAGGACATTTGCCCAGAGTCATTTCTGGCCAAAATGCCTTGTTTGAACGGTGCTATCAAAAATTAGTGAAGTTTTCTACCTCTGGACATTTTTATTTTGAAAATATTGATCTCCCCCACCCGTCAAATCTTCCCAGTTAAGCTGCCAGATTTGCTAGGAGAAGATAGGGTGAGAGGCGTGACTTGAGGAAGCACCTCTACCAGATCGGCGATCGCAATGAAAAAAGCTCCCCACTTCCCCAACAGTGAATAATAGGTTCCCATCCCAGTGATCTGTGTTACCATTCGGGGTAAATTCAAGCGATCTCCAGACACCTATGAGCAAGGTTCTCGTGTTGAATGCCTCCTACGAACCGCTAAATATTACCAGTTGGCGGCGCGCGATCGTTTTGTTGTTGAAAGGAAAAGCTGAATCCCTAGAACATAACGGAAAAGTGGTTTGTCGTGACTTACCCTTGCCTTCTGTTATCCGTCTTAGGCAATACGTCCGTGTTCCCTACAAGGAAATTCCTTTAACCCGTCGTAATATTCTCGAACGAGATCATCACACCTGTCAATACTGTCTCTACCGAGGTGAACAATTAACCATCGATCATGTGATTCCCCGTTCTCGCGGAGGGGGTGATACCTGGGAGAATCTAGTGGCGGCTTGTGTGCGTTGTAATGTGCATAAGGGCAATCGTACACCAAAAGAGGCCAATATGTCCCTGCACGCCCAACCCCGTCGTCCCTACAGTAGTCTCCACTTTGAGCTATTAAAGCACACCAGGGGGAATCACAATCACGAATGGCGTAAATATGTCATCGGCATTTAGGGTGAGAAAGGCATGGTGAAACCAAGACCAAAATTGATTCCCATGCCATTATTATTAGTCTGGGTGCGAGGATTGGCAACTCCCGTGCCTAGATAAACCGAACAACCGCGACAGGGGGAATTGACTCGGTAGCGCACCGCCATGGGATCATTAGGATCGGTGATAGTTACTCCCTGATGGTTTAAGTCTTTAATTAGATTGGTGACGGGTTTGAAAAAATCGGCGCTGGGGGGTTGAGTTGGTTGCAGTTCTAGGGTTTGTTCTTGGGAAGCAAGAACGATTTCGGAAGCGATAATTAGCAGCACAGAGGTGGTTAAGCCAAATAAACCCAGATTATTTTTGATCTTCATTTTTTTTTATCACCGAGAGATTGTTAATTTCTTCTGGTGAGAATTCTAGCGTTTTCTCACCGGAAAGGACCCTACCCTAATCAGTAAAAAAAATTTACTGATTTCTAAGTACCTAAGCAAAATTAATTACACATCTAAGCCACTACTCCGTCAGACTTCTGGTGTGAGGAAACAGTGAACTGAAAACTCAAATCCGATCCCTAATAGCTGTCTCCCGTCTCCCGTCTCCTGTCTCCTGTCTCCTGTCTCCTGTCTCGACTAGGAAATTAATTTTGCACGACTACTTACCATACTTATAATAAGCGGCACAAGCACCTTCACTAGAAACCATACAAGTACCGATGGGATGTTCTGGAGTACAAGCAGTCCCAAATACTTTACATTCCCAGGGTTTTAAAACACCTTTAAGAATTTCGCCACACTGACAAGCTTTGTGATCTTTAACGCGCTGATTGGGTAAGGTAAATTTCTTCTCCGCGTCAAAATTACTGTACTCATCTCGCAGTTTTAATCCTCCTTGAGCAATTTCTCCTAAACCTCGCCATTCAAACTGATCCCGCAGTTCAAAAACTTGGTTGATTGCCGATAAAGCGACTCTATTTCCTTGATTTTGTACCACTCGATCATACTGATTTTCGATCTCACATCTCTGCTCATCTAATTGTTTTAATACCATCCAAATTGATTGGAGAATATCCAAAGGTTCAAACCCAGAAACTACCACAGGTTTATGATATTCTTGGGCAATAACTTGATAGGGTTCTGTGCCAATTACCATGCTAACATGACCGGGACCAACAAAACCGTCTAACTGTAAATCTGGGTTATCTAACAAGGCTTTCAGAGCGGGAATAATCACCACATGATTAGAAAATAAACTAAAATTAGTGATACCATCTCTTTGGGCTTCTAAAACAGTTAAAGCTGTGCTAGGAACGGTTGTTTCAAACCCTAATGCTAAAAATATTACTTCTTTATCGAGATTTTCTCTAGCAATTTTTAAGGCATCGCGAGGAGAATAAACCATGCGAATATCATCACCTTTTGCTCGTGCTTGCAGCAGACTCAAATGGGAACCGGGGACACGCATAGTATCGCCAAAAGTTGTCAGAATTACATTCGGTTGTTGTGCGAGAAAAATGGCATCATCTAAACGACCTCTCGGCATCACACAAACGGGACATCCAGGACCATGAATTAATTCGATAGTTTCGGGAAGTATTGCCTCGATACCGTATCTAAAAATTGAGTGGGTATGACCTCCACAAACCTCCATAATTTTAGTAACTTTTTCCCGCTTTTCAGAGATTCTTATCGATAATTGTTCAATTTGCTGAATTAATCCTGCCGCTTTAACGGGATCACGAAATTCATCAACGTATTTCATTGTTTATCTCCTTTAATTATAATTTTTAGCTGTCGGTCGTCGGTAATAATTGCCGTGATTTATAGCATTTCCTAAGCTAGTGAGGTACACCTATTTTTCTTCCCTTTTGCCTCTTGCCTCTTGCCTAAAACCCATAACTTTTGTACATCAGGAGACTAAAAAACGCTATATATTTCCTAAGATAGACAACAAAATCAATTTATGGGTGAATAATGTAAAAACATTAATTATGATTAAATTCTGCCTCTAATTCCGCTAATTGTGTTAATAAATTTAAGGTTTCTTGCGCCTCATCTTCATCGATTCGATTCATAGCAAAACCCACATGAACTAATACCCAATCCCCTACACAAGTATTAGCGGGATGGTCTTCATCAACAATGCAAGTAATATTTACTTCTCTTTTTACACCCCCCACATCGACGAGAGCGAGATAATGGTTTTCATCAATAATTGCCGTAATTTGTCCCGGTATGCCTAAACACATAGTTTTTACCTTAAAAAATCTAGTTTTTGCTAATTATGCGCTGATTTTTTGCCTAGAGATTGCAGTAAGAGTAACCGAGAATCAGGTCATACTTCATCCCTCTGAGAAACGCTATACAGTCAAAGGTTATCCTTTTTACTTAGTCCTACCTGCCATTCTGGACTATTGCCCTCAAGAACAGCTTTTTTCCCGTATCTTTTTTAAGATTTCCCCTGTCCCGGACCGTGGACAGTATCCAGGCCCGGGTAAAACTTTTGTATTAGGGACTACATCTATGATAAGAAATTATTCAATCAATCGATCGGGTGACATTCTAGGCTATGATTTCCCTGACTATAGTTATTTCTCTACATTAAGGAAAATCTACGATGACAACCTTTCCCATCGATTTGAGTGCCTATAAACCCATCAGTCTCGACCCCAGTAACCCCACCCTCACCGACGACCAAAGAAGCGCTCTAAAAGCCAATATCCAACTCTGTCGCGATGCTATCATCTTTTTTACTGCCACGGGTGCGGCCCGGGGTGTGGGTGGACACACCGGCGGCCCCTACGATACCGTCCCGGAAGTGGTGATTCTCGATGCTCTTTTCCGCAGTCAACCTAGTCAATTTGTACCAATTTTCTTCGATGAAGCGGGACACCGCGTCGGTACTCAATATCTCATGTCTGCGTTAGAAGGTTCTTTACCCCCAGAACAATTAATGCACTACCGCGAGGCCAATTCTAAACTCCCCGGACACCCGGAATTAGGATTAACCCCCGGCGTCAAATTTAGTTCTGGCCGTTTAGGACATATGTGGCCCTACGTTAACGGTGTCGCTTTAGCTAACCCCGGAAAAACTGTTTTTTGTTTAGGTTCCGATGGTTCTCAACAGGAAGGCAATGACGCAGAAGCTGCCCGTTTAGCCGTAGCTCAACACATCAATGTTAAGCTGATTATTGATGATAATGATGTGACGATTGCCGGTAATCCTTCCAAATATTTACCCGGTTATGATGTGGCTAAAACTCTCGTTGGCCATGGTCTAAAAGTGTTAGTGGGAGATGGGGAAGATATCGATAGTTTGTATCGCAACATCTGTGAAGCAATTAATACTCCCGGCCCGATTGCGATTATTAATAAACGTCCCATGTGTCCAGGGATTGAAGGTTTAGAAGGTTCTAACCACGGTCATGATGTGATTTCTGTCCCCTTGGCTTTGAAATATTTAGAGGCAAAAGGACACAGTGCCGCCGTGGAATATCTCAACAGTATTAAGAAGCCTTCTAATGACTATAAATTCCTCGGTTCTGGGGATAAATGGGGTTCTAACCGCAACGTTTTCGGTGAAGCGGTGGTCAGTCTTTTAGGCAAAATGAGCGAAGAAGAACGCAAAGCTAATGTATTAGTAGTAGATAGCGATTTAGAAGGTTCCTGCGGTCTGAAAATTATCCACGATAAACATCCCGAAGTGTTTATTCCTTCCGGTATTATGGAACGGGGCAATCTTTCGGCAGCCGCCGGTTTTGGTATGGAAAAAGGTAAACAGGGAATTTTCGCCACCTTTGCCGCTTTTCTAGAAATGTGTATTTCTGAAATCACCATGGCCCGCTTGAATTATTCTAATCTTTTATGTCATTTTTCCCATTCTGGTATCGATGACATGGCAGATAATACCTGTCACTTTGGTTTGAATAATTTCTTTGCCGATAATGGACTCGATGACGGTTACGAAACCCGTCTTTATTTCCCGGCCGATGCGGCACAAATGACCGCTTGTGTCGAGGCAACTTTCCATCAACCCGGTTTACGTTTTATCTTCTCGACTCGTTCTAAAACTCCCAATATTCTTGATACTAACGGTAATAATTTCTTTGGCGATGGTTATACCTTTGTCCCCGGAAAAGATGAAGTAATTCGAGAAGGCACTGCCGGTTATATCATCAGCTTTGGCGATGGTTTATACCGCGCTTTAGATGCAGTGGAACGCTTAAAACAAGAAGGTATTGACGTGGGTTTAATTAATAAACCGACTCTCAATGTAGTGGATGAAGAAATTATCGCTAAAGTTGGTAGTTCTCCCTTTGTTTTAGTGGTAGAAGCATTTAACCGTCGCACGGGTTTAGGTAGCCGTTATGGTTCTTGGTTACTCGAACGCGGTTTAACTCCTAAATACGCCTACATTGGTACTCACCATGAAGGTTGTGGCGGTTTATGGGAACAGTTCCCCCACCAAGGTATTGACCCAGTTGGTATCATTAGTAAAGTTAAATCTTTAATCGCTTAGAGAGTATTTTAGGGTTAGCTTTAATCAGTTATCAGTTATCAGTTATCAGTAATCAGTCAACAGTAATCAGTCAACAGTGAACATCTTTAATAATTAAGTAGGTAGGCGTTAAAAATTATCAGACACCCCCCTTATCAAGGGGGGCAGGGGGGATCGAACCTAAAATTCATTTTTAATTTAATTATAACCAGCTACTTAAGATTTTAGCTTGGTTGAGAGATTGAACATTTGTACTAAAATTTCCCAGAAGCAGTTTAAATCCATTACAGCTGATCAACTTTAGCGGCTTAAATCGCACCATTGAGGGGAAATCCCCCTTAACTAGGTACGGTAAGCCCCTAGAAGCCAACAAACCGGTCAATCTAGAATAGTCTCAAGGGTATAAAAGTAATCTCTTATAGAAAATGCAGCCAACCAATCCACAACAATTTACAGAAAAAGCTTGGGAGGCAATCGTCAAAACGCCGGACATTGCCAAACAGAACAGCCAGCAACAAATCGAAAGCGAACATCTAATGAAAGCCCTACTGGAACAGGAGGGATTAGCGGGCAGTGTCTTTAGTAAAGCTAATATTAGTCTAGCCCGTTTGCGGGATCGAACCGATGATTTTATCCGTCGTCAACCGAAAATCTCTAACCCCGGCGACTCGATTTATTTAGGTCGTAGTTTAGATAGTTTACTCGATCGAGCAGAAAATTATCGCCGAGAATTTGGAGATGACTTTATCTCGATCGAGCATTTGATTTTAGGTTACGCTAAAGATGATCGCTTCGGTAAAAATATTTTTCAAGAATTCGGACTTACCGAAAACAAACTCAAAGAAATTATTCAACAAGTCAGAGGTAGTCAAAAAGTGACCGATCAGAATCCAGAAGGCAAATACGAGGCCCTAGAAAAATACGGACGGGATCTCACCCAATTGGCACGGGAAGGTAAATTAGACCCAGTAATTGGACGGGATGACGAAATCCGTCGCACCATTCAGATTCTCTCTCGCAGAACTAAAAATAACCCGGTTTTAATCGGGGAACCGGGAGTAGGAAAAACGGCCATTGTCGAAGGATTAGCCCAGAGGATTATTAACCGTGATGTGCCAGAATCTCTGTTAGATCGGACTCTCATTTCTCTCGATTTAGGTGGCTTAATTGCGGGAGCAAAATATCGCGGGGAATTTGAGGAAAGATTAAAAGCTGTCCTCAAGGAAGTCACCGATTCCCAAGGCAATATCATCATGTTTATTGACGAAATTCACACCGTTGTCGGTGCGGGAGCCACTCAAGGGGCAATGGATGCGGGCAATTTATTAAAACCGATGTTAGCCCGGGGTGAATTACGTTGTATTGGGGCCACTACCCTCGATGAGTACCGCAAATATATCGAAAAAGATGCGGCGTTAGAAAGACGCTTCCAAGAGGTTTTAGTAGATGAACCAAATGTGGTCGATACTATTTCGATTCTTCGCGGTCTCAAAGAACGTTATGAGGTGCATCATGGGGTAAAAATTGCCGATAATGCTTTAGTGGCAGCGGCGCTGCTTTCTAATCGTTATATTAGTGATCGCTTTTTGCCCGATAAGGCCATCGATTTAGTTGATGAAGCGGCGGCTAAATTGAAGATGGAAATCACCTCTAAACCAGAAGAACTCGATGAAATTGATCGCAAAATTCTCCAGTTAGAAATGGAAAAACTTTCCCTACAACGGGAATACGATCCAGCTTCGCGAGAACGGTTAGAAAAGTTAGAAAAAGAACTGGCTAACCTCAAGGAAGAACAATCGGGATTAAATGCCCAATGGCAAGGGGAAAAAGAGATTATCGATAAAGTTCGTGGGGTTAAAGAAGCGATCGAACAAGTTAATCTAGAAATTCAACAGGCTGAACGAGATTATGATTATAATCGCGCCGCCGAATTAAAGTTCGGAAAATTAACCGATCTGCAGCGGCAAATGTCCGCCCTAGAAACCCAATTGGCCGACAAACAAACCACCGGTAAAAGTTTATTAAGGGAAGAAGTTCTCGAATCGGATATCGCCGAAATTATCTCGAAATGGACGGGAATTCCTCTCAATAAATTAATCGAATCGGAAAAAGAAAAACTCCTCAATCTGGAAGAGGAATTACACGAAAGTGTCATCGGTCAAGAGGAAGCGGTCACAGCCGTGGCCGAAGCGATTCAACGTTCCCGCGCTGGTTTATCGGATCCCAACCGTCCCACGGCCAGCTTTATTTTCCTCGGTCCGACGGGTGTTGGTAAGACAGAATTGGCGAAAGCTTTAGCACGCAATCTCTTTGACACGGAAGAGGCTCTAGTTCGCATCGATATGTCGGAATACATGGAAAAACACAGCGTTTCCCGTCTCATGGGTGCGCCTCCAGGATACGTCGGCTACGATGAAGGGGGACAATTAACCGAGGCAATCCGGCGTCGTCCCTACTCTGTCATCCTCTTTGATGAGATTGAAAAAGCCCATCCCGACGTTTTTAACGTTATGTTACAAATCCTTGACGATGGGCGCTTAACCGACTCTCAAGGTCATCTGGTTGATTTCAAAAATACCATCATTATTATGACCAGTAATATCGGTTCTCAATACATTTTAGACGTGGCCGGTGATGAGTCTCGTTATGAGGAAATGCAGGCGCGGGTGATGGAAGCCATGCGGAATAGTTTCCGTCCCGAATTCCTCAATCGTATCGATGAAACGATCATTTTCCATAGTTTACAAAAAGCTCAACTGCGCTCAATTGTCAAACTACAAATAGGCAATCTCAGCGATCGCTTGATCGAACAAAAATTAGCCCTGAAATTTGCCGATATTGCCCTCGATTATCTAGCAGAAATTGGTTATGATCCAGTGTACGGTGCGCGACCCCTAAAACGGGCAGTACAAAGATATGTGGAAACTCCGATCGCTAAGGCAATTCTGCGCGGCGAATTTAAAGGGGGAGACACGATTTTTGTCGATGTGGCCGATGAAAGATTGACCTTTAAACGGTTAGCTTCCCCGGTAGTAACTGCTTAATTAAGTAAGGGTGGGCAATGCTCACCCTTTGATTATTATGGAAGCAGGGTATTTTTGCTTGAATCTATGACTGCAACACTGTTTGCACCACGTCAAAGACCCGAAGGTTAATGCGGATGGAGGGACTCGAACCCACACATCGAAAAGATACTAGAACCTAAATCTAGCGCGTCTACCAATTCCGCCACATCCGCAAACATGTCATCGTATTCCATCATAGCATAAGATACTATAGGAAAGATAAAATTTTTTATTCTTAATAATTTTATGCTCTTAGGTTTTGTCTTTCAGTCTCCTGGCCCCGTCCTCTGGGAGATCGGACCGATTTCGGTGCGCTGGTATGGATTTCTGATTGCTATGGCGGTATTATTGGGTGTCACCCTCTCCCAGTACCTCGCCCAAAAAAGAGCGATCAATCCCGATTTAATCGCTGATTTGGCCATTTGGTTAGTAGTGGGGGCCATACCTGCAGCCCGTCTGTACTATGTTCTCTTTCAGTGGCAAGAATATGCGCGAAATCCTGCCGATATTATCGCCATTTGGAAGGGAGGTATCGCTATTCACGGGGCAATTATCGGGGGTTTGCTGGCAGCCCTAATCTTTGCTCGCATTAATCGGGTTTCTCTTTGGCAATTACTCGATCTAGTCGCACCTTCAGTTATTCTCGGTCAAGCGATCGGACGTTGGGGGAACTTTTTTAATTCGGAAGCTTTTGGCAGTCCGACTAATTTACCTTGGAAGTTGTTTATTCCTCCGGCTAGTCGTCCTTTAAAATATATCACCGTCGATTATTTTCACCCCACCTTTCTCTACGAATCTCTCTGGAATCTGGCAGTTTTTGCCCTACTCATCTATCTATTTTTCTGGGGTTTAAAACACCCTAGTAAATTAAAAATTGGCACCCTTACCCTAGTCTATTTTATCGCCTACAGTCTAGGTAGATTCTGGATCGAGGGACTACGCACCGATAGTTTAATGTTTGGTCCTCTGAAAATGGCGCAAATAATTAGTTTAGGAGCGATCGCTGTCGGTATTTTCGGTTTATTCTGGTTATATAAACTCCAGCGTCCTTTACCAGATGTGGTGGCGACTGTCGGTTATAATCAAAAGTTACCCTAGCTAACCCTGACAATGGATCTAGTAACGATTTTTCAACAGGTTTTAAACGGTTTATCGATCGGTAGTGTCTATGCTATTTTTGCCCTTGGTTACACTTTGATTTTTTCCATTCTAGGTATTATCAATTTTGCCCATGGCGCAATTTTTACCCTCGGTGCCTATTTTACCTATGCTCTAGCGGGGGGAGTTTTCGGGTTTAATGGTTTATTAGCTAATGCCAAATTACCCTTTTCCTTACCCTTTTTTTTAGCACTCTTCCTAGGCTGTATCCTTTCAGGTTTTACCTCTGTTCTTCTGGAAAGATTGGCCTTTAAACCCCTCCGGGTAAGGGGTTCCGATTCTCTCTTAACTCTGGTTTCTAGCCTAGGGGCAGCCGTGGTGATTGTCAATGTCATTCAATACTTAGTCGGGGCGGAAATTTATACTTTTCCCGATGATATTTATGGCAATCTTCCCCCCGCAATTAATTTCGGTACAGCTGATCGTCCCGTGGCAATTCGCACAATTCAGATTATTATTTTTCTGGTTTCAGCAGTTATGGTAGCTTTACTAACTTATTGGGTTAATTTTACCAAAATGGGCAAAGCTTTACAAGCGGTAGCTGAAGATGTCACCACGGCCAGTTTGTTGGGGATCAATCCCGAAAAGTTTATCGTGATTACCTTTTTTATCAGTGGTGCCTTGGCAGGTTTAGCAGGAACTTTAGTCGGTTCTAGTGTTAGTATCGCCGGTCCCTATTTCGGCATTGCTTTCGGATTAAAAGGTTTAGGAGTGATCGTTTTAGGGGGATTGGGAAGTATCCCCGGAGCGGTCATCGGTGGTTTATTATTGGGTATTGCCGAAGCTTTTGTTCCCGCAGAATATTCCGGTTATCGAGAAGCGATCGCTTTTGCTATTCTCTTTATTATGTTGTTAGTTCGTCCCCAGGGTTTACTAGGTAGAAAGTTAATTGAAAAAGTCTAAGTCGGTTTAATTGGCCCGGAGAAAAACTGTTTTTCCCGACAAAGAAGATTGATAGGCAGCATAGGCCACTTCTAGGGCATAAAGACTGGCTTGAGGAGTAACATAGAGAGGAGACCGATCGAAGAGATAATCTAGCACGATGGCGGTATCTTTGGCAAAAAGACCGCGACGGGTTTCCACTTCTAAAGCTTGGCTACCTTCACTATTAATTAACTGCCCTTTTTCCCCTTCAAAAATTAAGCTGCCCCCCTCGCCATGAATAGTGAAAGTTCGCTCATTTTGCCAAAAAACTTCGCCTTTACCGTAGGTAACTTCAGCAATTAAGCCATTTTTAAATAATAACTGCGCCTCACACAAACAGGCCAGAAAATAATCGGATTCCGGTCTATCCCAATAACGACAATGACAGGATACGGACTCCACTTCCCCAAATAAATTAGTAAAGCGATGGATACGAGAAAGGGCCGCAATCAAAGGAAACCCGAATAAATCCCGATGAAATGTCCAGCGCCGGGGTGCTGGTCTGCCGGGGGCGATCGTGGTATAACGGGCTAGGTGGATATTGCCGAGGCTGGCTAAATACTGCTGTTGGGTTTGATGCAGTCCCCCCAAAAGTTCAATATGTTCGACGTGCAGTAATTTGTTCTCGGTTTCGGCTAGGGTGATTAATTCTGCCGCCGCTGCCGGGTGAAAAGCAAGAGGATACTCGACGATAACGTGCTTACCGGATTTTAGGGCAGTACGGGCGATCGAGGCATGGGCCTGATTAACGTTGGCAATGACAATCAGATCGAGATCGGGATGGCTGGCCAGGCTTAGTGCCGAATCTAGGGCAGCAATTTGGTATTTTTGCGAGAAATTAGCGATCGATTCGGGACTATTACCGCTAACATACAGAAGCTGGGCGCGATCATCGGCTTGCAAGCTTTCAGCGCGACGTTGAGCGGCGAACCCTGTGCCAACTATACCAATTTTTAGGGGACGATGAGAAGTCATCAGGGGCATTCTGGCGACCTTAATTATCGGGAAGTGGGAATTATGAATTATGAATTATAAATTATGAATTGGAGAGATGGGAGTGGGGAGACCCACTTCGTGTGCCTTGCGCAGGGAGATGGGGAGAATCATCTCCTGACTCCTGCCCCTCGCCTTTCCTAGCTTTATTTTGGCAATTAACTCATCTATTATCTCAAAAATAGCGCCCCAAAAGATGTGGAGGGGTGAATTCATATTTTTAATGGGCAACGCCAATTTTTTGATCCTGTTTAGGCCCCAGATCTTCTAAACCGAGATCGGTTGTCGGGGAGCATGACGACTAGGGGAAACCACTACGGGAGTTGGCGACACCGTACAGGTTAATTCTAGAGACTGTTCTAAACTAACCACCCGATTGAGTTGTTGCCATTCAGTGCTAAAAGGAGGCATCGCTAGAGCGCAGGCTTTCCAATGAGCTTCGACGGGAACATCTAGTTGTTGACAAGTGCCACCGCGCCGACCTTGGGTTTGATAGTATCGGCAGTATCGACAGGAAGAAGTAAGAAAGTTTGCGGTTTGCATGGGTTGGCTTTAAAAGGAAGATCATTATAGGGAACTCAAGGGATGACTCTCTTTTTGCTCTGTGTAATATTGTCCTACCCCGTGCCAAGGGTATTTTCCTGACTACCATAGCTAGAACTGTTATGCCATATAGTTTTTAGTGATCCCCCCAAAAAATTTTGTTTTTAGAATCTTTTAATAGTTACTTTGCAAAAAGCAGCACTGTCTCAAAACTGAAGAGTTTAACTCAGTTGTGTCCGAGGTTATTGGGTCTAGTATCGGCGATAACAGAACGGGGATCAAGCCTTAGCTCGATAGAATTGATGAATACAGGTTCAATTAAGACAGAAAAGATAGGCCAATTGATTCCCGACTCAAAACCACTCTTTCCACAAGACTATAAAAAAATTTAATCTTTTACACCGCCCGACTGGGCAAAACAAAAAGCACAACATTGCCAACGCTCAAGCTCTCCTGAGGGAGTGGGAGACTGACAACGAGGACAAATCGGCCAAGATCGGGTCCGGTGAACTATTTTCTGGCTCCAACTCTCTAAACTGTCCGGTTGCTGGGGATTTTCCGGCGGTTTTTCCGGGGTGACATAACTAGGATGATCTCTTAGGGAATTAGGCGCGATCGCTTCTAGAGGAATTAACTGACTATCTTGCTGCCAACGGGCAGCAGAAAAGCGGATATCGCTCAGGGGAGTCTCTAACTGACTATTAAGCCGTTTTAATAAGCTATAGCGTTGTAAAGACAATTCCTGTGCTAAAGCGGCGCTACTGGTAGCCACCGATAAAACCCCACGATTGAGGGAAAAAGGCCGGGTTTGCTCGAGCAGACGGGGATTAATAATTTTTGGCCATAATTGCAGCACTTGATCATAGTGGCGATATTCTTCCCAACCCCCCTGTTGAGTAATAGCCGCCAAAATTTTGTCAAGAGAATGTAAAGACATCTGGAAAATCTAGAGAGTACCACGTTAGACTAGGACGAAAAAACCCGCCAACTTTTCAGCATAACCTTTAATACCCCCGCCCTAGTCATCTGCCATGAAATCCGATCGACCCCCATCCTCCCAAGATTTACCTCTCTCGATCGTCCATCAGCCCAGTTCAGCCCTCGATCCCGCTCAGAAACCAGAATACCTAGAAGCTGCTGTCATTAACGTCTATCCCCCGGCTAAAGATATCTTTTTTACCCCTTGGGGTATCGGGGCAATGGCGATCTTTTTAATTGCTAATAGTCTCCTCTCTCTCAATCAATGGTTAACCAACACCACCGCTACCCCGAGGAAAGCTGAGAATTCCCCCCGCGAGCAGCACCAAAATAACTCCCGCCACCTCGATCGATTGATAGCGATCGCTCGTCCAGTACAGAAAACTCCTCAACCCAGTCCGATCGCTAATATTCCCGCTTCTCCCCTTAAAACCAGTCCGATCGCTAACATTCCCGCCCCACCAGTGGTTCAGAGTCCCCCCACCGCTGTCAATCTGACTAACGCCCTCTTACCCCCGAATCCGCCACCGTCCCTGATGCCGGCCCATCAATTACCCGTCAGTAAGATCGAGCAATCTTTACCCGTCGCCCCCCCGGCCCCCGCTACCCCGCCCGTATCTTCCCTAGTTTCCGCACCACCGCCACCACCGCCCCAAGTCACCCCCGTCCCCTCTCCGGCGGTCATTAACGAACGAATGTTAGAGGAATTGCGCCAAAGAGAAGAATCACCCGCTAATTTACCCTTTTTTCAACGGGAAAAAGCCCGTCGCTTGGCCAATCAAAACCCACAGGATGCGGCGGAGTTAATGAAACAGTTACCGCCAGAATTACAAGTGGCCCCTTCTCCCAGTAGTCCGCCACCTTCAGAAACAGTCAATCCCTCCCAGTCCCCCGTCCCTAGTTCTATCATTATTGATAGGAGCGGCACTTCGGTAAACTATTAGGGTTGGTATCGGGAGGACGGCAATGGGTTTGTTAGATCGCATGGGCCAAGCAATTCGCGCCCAAGTCAATAGTCTGATTCAGGAAAACCAAGATCCAGAAAAACTGCTGGAAAAGGCGATCTTGGAGATGGAAGGGGAATTGATCCAAATGCGACAAGCCCTGGCGGCGGCCGTCGCTACCCAGAAACGTACCGAGCGCCAACGACAACAACAGGAAAAAGCAGCCCAAACTTGGCACGAACGCGCCCAATTAGCCCTACATCACGGTAACGAGGAACTTGCCCGCCAAGCTCTCAGCCAATGGCAAACCTATCAAAGTCAGATCGCCCCCCTACAAACCTCCCTGCAACAACAGACGGCTATTATACAAAAATTAAAGAAAGAACTCTTGACAATTGAACGCAAATATGCTGAGATGAAAGCACAGAAAAGCCTTTATGTGGCCAGATTGCGATCAGCGAGCGCCAGTCAAAAAGCTCAAGAAATTATGGGCAGTTTGAACAGCAGTCAGATGGGGACTATTTTCGAGAAATTAGAAGCAAAAGTCCTAGAAGCCGAATCCCAAGCCGATTTAATCCAGTATAAAGACCCCTTAGAGCGACAATTCCAAGATTTGGAGGGACAAAAACAAATTGAAGCCGAATTACTCAAGTTAAAACAAGAAAACTTGGATGGGTGATAGGGAATTATAAATTATGAATTATGAATTATGAAGTGGGGTGTAGGGTGTGGGGAGAAAAAAGCGTTCGACAAAAGCTCACGCCGAAGTCTGTCTCCTGACTCTTGACTCCTAACTCCTATCGCCTATCCTAGCTCCCGTGGTTTATATTGGATAATAAGCCGTTAGGCAAGATGGGAAATTTTAAGAACAGTTAACTGATTTAGTACACACCGAGAGGAACAAGAGCGTCATGGGTTTATTCGATCGCCTTAGCCGAGTTGTCCGAGCTAACCTCAATGATATGGTGAGCAAGGCTGAAGATCCAGAAAAAATGCTGGAACAAGCTGTCAGTGATATGCAAGAGGATCTAGTACAGGTACGTCAAGCGGTTGCTAGAGCGATCGCTGAACAGCGACAAACGGAACAAAAATACAGTAAAGACCAGTCAGAAGCCAATAAATGGGAACAAAGAGCCAAATTAGCCCTTTCTAAAGGGGATGAAAATCTCGCCAGGGAAGCTCTTAAACGCAAGAAAGATTTCACGGAAACCGCCGCCATTCTCAAAAATCAACTGGATCAGCAAACGGTACAGGTAGAAAGTCTGAGAAAAAACTTGATTGCGCTCGAAAGTAAGATTTCTGAGGCAAAAACCAAGAAAAATATGTTAGTAGCTCGCTCCAGAGCCGCAAAAGCTAACGAAGAAATCCAAAAAACCCTCGGCAGTATCGATACCAGTAGTTCCATGTCCGCTTTTGAGCGCATGGAAGAAAAAGTTATGCAGTTAGAAGCCAGTAGTCAAGCGATCGGTGAAATCACTGGTAGCGACATAGACCGTCAATTCGATGCCCTAGAATCGGGTAGCGATGTGGAGGATGAATTGGCAATGCTGAAAGCACAAATGTCCGGGGGAGCATTACCCGGTACAGCTTCTAGTCAACCCACTTTACCCCAAGCAACCACCGTCAGGGATTCGGCAGTGGATGCAGAATTAGAGGAATTGCGATCGAAGTTGAAAGAACTGTAAAACTTTGAGAGCGTCGAGACGTACTATCTACGGTACGTCTCTATTTATTAATTTTGTTGTTGAGATAGGGAATATTAATTGCTAGTCATAATTAACCATCACTATTATGCGGGATGATTTATCTAATTTACGTTCCTCAATTATCGAAGTAATTGCCTTACAAAAAAGAGCCGAACAACAGTACAACCAAGCACAAGCTGAAGTTTTAAAATGGCAAGAAAGAGTTAAACTCGCCCTAGATAAAGGTGATGAGTCTCTGGCACAAGAAGCTAATATAAAGAAAAAACATCACATTAATACCGCAAATATTATTAAAAATCAACTGGAAAAACTGAATATCCAAGTTGATAAACTGAAAGAAAAATTGCCGATTTTAGAAAGAAAGATTAACGAAAAAAGTATCGGCAGTATAGATACTAGCATTGACAAGGCGGTTTTTGAAGTCCCAGAGGGAAAAGTTAGACAATTGCAAGATCCTAGTCAAATTTATGACGAATTGGACGGGATGGCAATCGAAAAGAAATTACCAAGATTAGACATGGCCGAAATAATCACTTTACAAAAAAGAGCAGAACAACAATATAATCAAGAACTAGCGGAAATTTTAAAATGGGACAGGAGAGCTAAATTAGCTAGATCTGAAGTAGATTATTCCCTTGTTAGAGAAGCTTTTAGACAAAAAGAGAATCATATTAATATCGCCAATATCATCAAAAGTCAGATCGAACAAATTAAAACTCAAGTCGATACTTTACAAAAAAACTTAACTATTTTTGAGAATGGGAACAATAGTATTTACCGTTCAGCTTTTGAGCGCATGGAAGCAAAATTTATCCAGTTAGAATCCAGTAGTCAAGTTGACGGTGAATTGGTTAACATCGGCATGGAACATCAATTCACGCTAGAAGCGGGTAGCGATGTGGATGATGAATTAGCACTGCTAAAAGCACAAATGTCCGGGGGAGCATTACCGGGTACAACTTCTAATCAAAGCAATTTACCCCCAGCAACTACCGTCAGGGATTCGGTAGTGGATGCAGAATTAGAGGAATTGCGATCGAAGTTAAAAGAACTGTAAAACTTTGAGATTGTCGAGACGTATTACAGCCCGTCTCATCAATATGAAGTATAACTTAATCTGGTATCTAAGACCGAAGACTGGCTAATGTTAAGCGTTTCTGCGGTTCCCAGAACAAAAACTTTGTACCTCATCATTATAAAAAAATTTCCAAACAATGCCACTCAAAACCCTTTAATTCTGAAGATAATCCTAAGATTCAGCCCGAAAAAGAGCCAGAAAGGTGAGGATAGCTAGGATGGAAGTGAAAAGCAATTTTGACTCGAAATTATCCCAAGGGATCGATCGCATTTAACGAAACCCTTACCCTAACAGCATAAGACAAGAGAAGGACTCATTAAGGAGAAACCCAGCCATGAAAATCGGCGTAATCAAAGAAAGTGACCAAGGCGAGGCGCGGGTGGCGCTAGTGCCGGATACCGTCGCCCGTTTAGTCAAGGCGGGATTTGAGGTAATTGTCCAAAATGGGGCGGGAATTAGCGCTAACTTTGCCGATAGTGCCTATAGTGCCGTGGGAGCCGCCCTGAGCGAAAACAGCGAATATATCTATGAAACTGCCGATATTATTCTCAAAGTCGTCCCTCCTAGCGATAGCGAGATCGATCGCCTGAAAAATGGTGGTATCCTCATCGGCTTTCTCGATCCCCTGCGTCAACCCCGGCGCATTGCCAAATTAGCCGAGCGCGGGATCACCGCTTTGAGCATGGAATTAATTCCCCGCAGTAGTCGCGCCCAGAGTATGGATGCCCTCTCCTCTCAGGCTAACCTCGCCGGTTACAAAGCGGTACTCCTCGCCGCCGTTGAGCTGCCGAAAATGTTCCCGATGATGACTACCGCCGCCGGTACGATCGCCCCAGCCAAAGTGCTGGTATTGGGGGCAGGAGTCGCTGGATTGCAAGCTTGCGCTACCGCCCGCCGTTTGGGGGCAGTGGTGGAGGCTTTTGATATTCGTCCGCAAGTCAAAGAAGAAGTGCAGAGTGTCGGGGCGAAATTTATTGAAATGCCCCTAGAAGAAGATACCGTCGCCGATAACGGTTACGCCAAAGAGGTTTCTCTTAGCACACAGGAGCGCATTTGTCAAGCCTTAGCCGAACCAATTAAGCGGGCTGATGTGGTGATCACCACGGCCCAAGTACCGGGGAAACAGGCTCCGCTGCTAGTCACCAAAGAAATGATCGCGACCATGAAAGCGGGGTCGGTAATCGTTGATTTAGCGGCGGAACAGGGCGGAAATTGCGCCTACACCCAACCGGGACGAGAAATCATCGAAAATGGGGTAAAAATCGTCGGAGCCGTTAATCTTCCTGCCACAGTGGCCACCAATGCCAGCCAGATGTACGCCAAAAACCTGCAAATGCTGCTACAGCTTCTAGTCAGCAAAGAGGGCAGTTTAAACCTCGATTTTGCCGATGACATCATTGATAGTGCCTGTGTCACCCACGCCGGCGAAATCCGCAACCAACGCATTAAATCCGCTCTCAGTGAACAGTTATCAGCTTTTTAGCTATCAGGAGGCAGGAGGCAGGAGTCAGGAGTTAGGAGTTAGGAGTTAGGAGTCAGGAGTCAGAAGGCAGCTTTGTTCTCCCCACTTCCCACTTCATAATTCATAATTCATAATTCATAATTCCCACTTCCCCAATCCCCCACTTCCCCATCCCCCCAATCCCCCACTTCCCACTTCCCACTTTCCCTATCCCTTATTTCTTTAACCAATGACTGCCCAACTTTTAACCGCTTTAGTGGTATTTGTCCTCGCTTCCTTTGTCGGTTTCGAGGTAATCAATAAAGTCCCTCCCACTCTCCATACACCCCTGATGTCGGGAGCGAATGCAATTTCAGGTATCGCCGTTGTTGGTGCGCTCCTCATCGCCGGAGGCACGGATTGGCACGAATTAACCGTAATTTTAGGGTTAATTGCCGTTATTTTGGCGATGGTTAACGTGGTCGGTGGTTTTGTCGTTACCGATCGAATGCTGCAAATGTTCAAGAAAAAAGAGGCTAAATCATGAATAATGCCCTTATCACAGGGATCGAGTTATCCTATCTACTGGCCGCCATTTTATTTATCATCGGTCTTAAACAATTATCTTCCCCCGCTACCGCCCGTCAAGGCAATTTTCTGGCTGCGATCGGGATGCTAATCGCCGTTATTGCCACCTTAATCAATCAAGAAATCCTCAGCTATGGTTTAATCGCCGTGGCGTTGGTGATTGGCTCAATTATCGGCCTAGTTTCGGCGCAAAAAGTCCCGATGACGGCTATGCCCCAAATGGTGGCGATTTTTAACGGTTTAGGCGGTGCTGCCAGCGCTTTAATTGCCATCGGCGAATACTGGCGTTTACTGCAAAGTGGTGAAAATATTGCCTTTGACTCGATACTGATCGCTATTTTGGGTGTATTGATCGGCGGTGTCACTTTTACCGGTAGTGTCCTCGCTTTTGCCAAATTACAGGAATTAATCAGTGGCGCGCCCGTAACTTTTCCTTTCCAACAACCCTTTAACATTCTCTTGCTACTCACCTTTTTAGGGGGTAGTGTCTATCTCTTTTTCGATCCCACCTCGATCGATGTTTTCCTGACCTTGGTGGCACTTTCCTTAATTTTCGGGGCTTTATTCGTGCTTCCCATCGGCGGCGGCGATATGCCCGTGGTTATCTCCCTCTTAAACTCTTTTTCGGGACTTGCCGCCAGCGTAGTCGGTTTTATCCTGATGAATAGTATGTTGATCATCGCCGGTGCTTTGGTGGGTGCGTCGGGGATTATCCTGACTCAGATCATGTGTAAAGCCATGAATCGATCGCTGGCTAGTGTACTATTTGGGGCATTTGGTACAGGTGCTAGTGCCGGAGGTGAAGCGAGCGCCACTTCTAGCCTTGATAAATCGGTTCATGCTATTGATTCAGAAGAAGGGGCAATGATGCTCGGTTATGCGCGTTCTGTGGTGATTGTACCTGGTTACGGCATGGCAGTGGCCCAAGCACAACACGCAGTGCGAGAATTGGCTGAACAGTTGGAAAAAAATGGTGTTGAGGTTAAATATGCTATTCACCCCGTGGCGGGAAGAATGCCCGGACATATGAATGTATTATTGGCCGAAGCTAATGTTCCCTATCCGCAACTCTACGATATGGATGATATTAATCCTGAGTTTGAGCGCGTCGATGTGGCGTTAATTATTGGGGCGAATGATGTGGTTAATCCCGCTGCCCGTCACGATAAAGCTAGTCCCATTTATGGAATGCCAATTCTCGACGTGGATAAGGCACAGCACACGATCGTGATTAAGCGCAGTATGCGATCGGGTTTTGCCGGGGTGGAAAATGAATTATTCTACAATCCCAAAACCTTTATGCTCTTTGGTAGCGCTCAAGATGTGGTAGCACAATTAGTATCACAAGTCAAGGATTTGTCATAATTCTTAACAAATAGGACGGGGTTTTCACCCCGTCTTTTTTTTATCCGATTTTCCAGAGTTTAAAGATAATCCAGAACTAATTCCCCTTTGCTCACTTTTTCGGTAATTAAAGTTCTGACTAACTCTAATTCTTCCAGGGTCACTTTACCATCAGACCTCATAGCTAGGGCGATTCTTTCCCTTTCTCCTTGAGTGATCACGCCATCAACACTAGCCTGTTCAATAATAGCTCGCAACTTTTCTAGTTCCTGTTGTTCTTCTGCGGTTAATTCTGCTTGATTAGGCCGAGATATTTCCATAAAAATTTCTCCTTGAGTGATCAATACAAACTTGATAATTTTTTTCTAAGTAGTAGAACCCCTGGCAGTTATCCCCAGTCAGCATCAGGAATCAGGGACGATGCCTAATCAGTTTACACTCCATATTTGCTCGGAAACTCTCTCAACAAATACGTTTGTATTAAGAACCATTGATAAAGCTGAGAGCCTTGACTATTGCCTCTGGTCTATTCCCTTGCCTCACGGTTAACTTTAATTTTGTTCGACCACTTAGAGTTGGCCAATACATTATAGCAGTTATCTTAATGGTGAGAGACAGGCTGTAGTATAACTTTGTCTCTTTGTGCTTGAGGAAAAAAAGCTGTCTTGTCCCCTCCAGAATCGAGGTTAATTTAATCAATTCTAGCCCCAAGGCTCGCAATTTTGCCTCTAGTATTTGCCCTCGTTGTTCAGCAGTTTCTGCCTGTTTTTGCACTTGCTTGAGTTTCTTTCCTAACTCTACAAAAGTCAAAAGTCTCTCGCCATCCGGTTGACAAATCTGACAATCTTCTGGGGATAAAAGAGGACTAATTCAATTATCCATCACTTCGATAATTTCTTAGGTTAGACTTCCTCGCTTGCCAACCCCTAAGATGATTGTGAACGGTATCGTAAAGATAGTATTCCAAGACTCCGTATTTCTCATAGACATCTAACTTTTTGATCATTTCTTTCCAAGGGCCGTATGAGGAGAAAGTCTCATGTACGGTTCCGAATAGGAGGGGATGGGGGCGACTCTATTCTCGACCCCTAATAATTTCCCTGTTATTATCATTTTTATCTAGCCGACGGCTGACTGCTTCAAGATCACTGATCACTAAAATCACCGCGACGTTGGATCAGATCTGAGGGGCTAAGATTGGAGACGAAATTGCGGAAAGCTTGACGTTCCTCTTCATCTGCGTCACGATCGACAGGAATAGAAGCCGAAGCGATCACTTCTTCCATTACCCAGACAGGACTGTTGGTACGCAGGGCAATAGCGATCGCATCACTGGGACGACAATCGATTTCTTTTTTGACTTCGCCGCGCTGGAGACAGAGGACAGCATAAAAAGTATTATCTTGGAGAGAATGGATGATAATCTTTTCTAAATCCATGTCCCAAGCTTTAAAAATATTAACGATCAAATCGTGGGTGAGAGGACGAGGGGGTTTTTGTTGTTCGAGGACGGTCATAATAGCCTTAGCCTGATCTTGTCCGATGTAGATAGGTAGGGCGCGACGCTCGGAACCATCCTTCAGCAGTACAATGGGACTGCGAGTGATAGCGTCTAGGGCAATTCCAGCGACTTTCATTTCGATCATGACTATGGCTTCTCCAAGATAGAGATTCAGCTAGGGAAGGAGTGGGAAAGCAACCTGAATAATATAGTGCTTCGTTACACTCACAGTATGCCCTAAGATGGCAGGGATTAGCCTTATCTTTAATGAAAAAAATACATCACCTGCCGTCAGGAGATAGGAGACAGGAGATAGGAGGCAGGAGGCAGGAGGCAGGTGATAGGGGTTTAGGAAAATTTCAGCCAAATGCTCCACTTCCCAACTTCCCCACTCCCCACTAAATTACTTAATTTGTGCTATGATAATAGTTTTGGGATAAATTTAAATAGGAGCAGACCGTCTGTATGTCTCGTTATAGAGGACCGCGCTTGCGCGTTGTGCGTCGTTTAGGGGAATTACCGGGCCTAACCCGTAAAAATGCCCGTCGTGCCTATGCACCAGGGCAACATGGCCAGGCCCGCAAAAAACGTTCAGAATATGCCATTCGTCTAGAAGAAAAACAAAAACTGCGTTTTAACTACGGTGTCAGCGAAAAACAATTAGTTCGCTATGTCCGCAAAGCTCGCCGGGCTACTGGTTCCACCGGTCAAGTGCTGCTGCAACTCTTAGAAATGCGTCTGGATAATACCGTTTTCCGTCTCGGTATGGCCGGGACAATTCCGGGGGCGCGACAATTAGTCAATCACGGTCACGTCACCGTCAACGGTAGAGTTGTGGATATTGCCAGTTATCAGTGCCGTCCGGGTGATGTGATTGGAGTTAGAAATCAAGAGCGTTCCCAAGATCTAGTCAAAAGAAATATGGAATACCCCGGTTTAGCCAACCTGCCGAGTCATTTGGAATTTGACAAAAACACCCTCGTGGGCAAAGTGAATGGCGTTGTGGAAAGAGAATGGATTGCCCTCTCGATTAATGAACTGTTAGTAGTGGAATACTACTCTCGGAAAGTCTAGGAAAAAAGCCTTTTCCAGATACCTTGAGGACGCAATTGGCAGCGTCCTTATTTTATTGGTTAAATTTAGTATTTTTGATTGTACATGGGGCTGGCTAATATCCGACTACGAATGGCAGAACCTCAACCGGCTCCCCCTACTGATAACTCCCCTGAACAGTTACAGTTAAGAGAGTGGTCTGTTACCACCCACTTCTAAATGGGATATCATCAACATGAAAACTAAATTATCTCAGCTTTATGAAACTGATTTTAATTTGTGGCTCGAGCAAACTGTAAATCACTTAAAAAAGGGCAATTTACAAGCCCTTGATTTAGATAACTTAATCGAAGAAATATCCGATATGGGACGTAATAATAGACGGGAGGTATTCGGCCGTTTAAAAGTTCTCTTGATGCACTTACTTAAATGGCAATATTAACTGGAAAAACGGACTAATAGCTGGATAAATACCATTGATGAGCAAAGGGAACAATTAGAGCTTATTTTCAGGGATAGTCCTAGCTTAAAACCCTATTTAGCAGATATTTTCGCAGAATGTTATCAGAAATCAGTGCGAGGGACGGTAAATGAAACTAATTTACAAAAAGAAACTTTTCCAGTTGATTGTCCTTTTAGCCAAGAACAGGTTTTAAATTGGGATTATTTTCCTGAAAGTACCTTTTGAACAATAGCAGTTTTATGATAAAATTGCCCTACTGTCAAGACTAATTTTTTTCTTGCCAAATAGCTAAGGCCATTTGATGAACAAATCGCCAAGGTAGATGATGCTGACGGGCAATAGCGGCACAATCTTCGTATTCTGGTTGTACGGTAATCGGTTGATTAATTGACTCTTTATAGGCAACTTTTAGCCGAATTTGTCCATAGACAGTATCGATCGATTGTATCTCTCTTTTTAAGATTGATCGCTCTTGAATTGTCCTTCTAATGCCTAAAGTTGTGGTTTCCTGAAAGATCATATTTTCACAAATAGCAATTTTATCCAAGTCACAAATTACTGTCAAAAGTATTCCCAAACGGGATTTTTTCATAGTAATTGCTTGACTAAATACATCCAAGACACCTGCTTGTAATAAAGCCTCACTTAAGTATGCGATCGCTTGCGGATTTAAGTCATCAATTTGAGTTTCTAAAACTGCCACAGTTTCGATTTCATCTAGCTTTTCTGGTGCTTTTTTCCCTAACCAAAGCCGGACAAGATTGGGAATCGGTAAATCTTTTGTCCCTGCTCCTAAACCGACCTTTTCTAACTGCATTTTCGGCGGTTTACCGAAACTTTTAGCTAAAGTTGTCACAATAGCTGCCCCCGTGGGTGTTACTAACTCCGCTTCGATGCCATTACTATAAATTGGTACTTGTCCCTGACTGAACAATTGTACTACTGCTGGCACGGGAACCGGTAAACGACCATGGGCGGCCTGAACTGTACCGCCGCCGGTGGGTAGAGAAGAACAGTATAATTCACTCACCGATAGCCAGTCCAAACCCAAACAAGTCCCGACGATATCGACAATGGCATCGGTTGCCCCGACTTCGTGAAAATGCACCTTTTCCGGCGCGATCCCGTGAACGGCTCCTTCTGCGATCGCAAGTTGTTGAAAAACCGCTAAACTCCATTCTTGGACTTTCTGGGGTAAATTTGCCTGTTTAATTAAATTTTCAATCTCCGGTAAATGGCGAGCGGGGGTATGATGGTGATGGTGGTGATGATCAGCGGACTTCTCGGCAGTGACATCGACGTGAACCTTAGTAGCAATTTGACCGCGACGATGCACTTTTTCGGCCCTTAACTGATATTCCTCCTCAATTCCTAAAGTTTTTAGTTGTGCAATCAGGTATTCTAGGGGGACTCCTAAATCTACTAATGCCCCTAAACACATATCCCCGGCGATTCCCGTGGGACAATCCCAATAGGCGACGATTTTGCTATCATGGCTACTATTTACTCTCTCCATCCGGAAAATCCCCAACAACGTTCTATCCAAGAAATCTGTCATGCCCTGAAAAATGGGGCAATTATGCTTTATCCTACCGATACCGTCTATGCGATCGGTTGCGATCTCAATGTGAAATCCGCCGTCGAACGAGTTCGCCAAATCAAGCAACTATCTAATGATAAACCCTTGACGTTTCTCTGTTCTTCTTTGTCGAATATTTCTGAGTACGCAGTGGTCAGCGATTATGCCTATAAGATTATGCGACGAGTCATACCCGGTCCCTACACTTTTCTCTTACCGGCGACTAAATTAGTGCCGAAAGTGGTGATGAATCCGAAGCGGAAAACTACCGGTATCCGGGTTCCCGATCACGTTATCTGTCGCACTATTATCGAAACCCTAGAAAATCCCATTATCTCTAGTTCTGCCCATCTTCCCGATGAGGAGGGAGATTTTCCCACCAAGGGATTAGAATCCGCTAGGTTATTCGATGCCCTCGATCATATAGTTGATTTAATTATCGAAGATGGTTCGGCTCCCGGTTCGGAAGTGTCAACAATTGTTGATTTTACCGGCGATCAACCGGAGATTGTGCGTCAAGGTTTGGGTTGGCCGGAATTACAACAATGGTTATAACGAAGGCAGGGGGCAGGAGTCGGCAGTCAGTATTCAGGAGATAGGAGATAGGAGACAGGAGATAGGAGATAGGAGATAGGAGATAGGAGATTATTTTTATTTATTCTTCCCACACCCCACACCCCACTTCCCCACTTCCCCACACCCCACACCCCACACCCCACACCCCACACCCCACTTCCCATACCCCACAACTTCCCACTGATAACTGATAACTGATAACTGTATCGGTTATTGCGACTTTTTATTTCCTGAAAACCGCCTTGTGGAAGTCAAGTTAGTTGCTTAAGATAGAGGTAATCGCAGTCAGAGAAAACCTCTCAAGGAAATTATTACTATGGCTTTCACTCTTTATTCTCCCTTCCTAGAAATTAATTCTGTCCAACGTCAAATCGACCAACTTTTTCAAGAAGTATTACCGACAACTTCATTGGTATCTCGTCCCCCGGTGGAAATCTCTGTTAATGAGGATTCCGTAGAATTAAAAATCGAATTACCCGGTGTGGATATTAAAGATATCGATGTAGAGGTTAGCAAACAAATGGTGGCTATTAATGGGCAACGTCAACGCCCTGACGAGGTGGAAAACAGCGAATTTTATTATGGTAAATTTAGTCGCTTGATTACCCTGCCAGTGGAGGTGCAAAATAGCCAAGTTACCGCTAACTATCAAAACGGTATTCTTTATCTCACCCTCCCGAAAGCAGTGGCAGAAAAAAATAAAGTGGTGAAAGTTAATCTTGGTTAGATGATAAAAAGACTGGAGAATTTCTCCAGTCTTTAGTTTTATTTGTAGTCGCTAACTGTTAATTGGATTCTTTGCCATTTAGGTTGACGGGACGGGGTTGAATAACACCAAAACCGCCGTGATTGCGTTGATAGATAACGTTGATTTCGTTAGTGTCTTTGTTGCAGAACATAAAGAAATCGTGATCGACTAATTGCAATTGTGTTAGTGCTTCCTCAATAGTCATCGGTGGCATAGCAAAGTATTTCATCCGCACTACTTCCGCAGGTAATTCGGGAGTGCGATCGCCGATTAGGTTATCATCTAAGGGTTTCTCTTGCACCACCTCGCTAGTTTTAACGGTAGCGTGGGTGCGATGATCCACCAGTCTTTCTTTATACTTGCGGAGTTGACGAGCGATTTTATCAGAAACTAAATCAATACTCGCGTATAAATTTTCGCTTCCTTCTTGAGCGCGAATCACTGTTCCATTAGCATAAACCGTTACTTCCGCTTTGTGGCGATCAGGAATGCGTGCATTCTTTTCCACGGAGAGGTGAACATCGACTTTTGTGGTTATGCCGTTAAAATGTTTCACCGCTTTCTCCAGCTTTTGTTCCACATAATCATGAATAGGTTCGGTGACAGCGATATTATTGCCCTGAATCAATAGCTTCATACTCACTACTCCATCTAAAAATTTTGCTATAGACCGTCCACATCAACTATTTTTAAGGGATGTTGATGCTAGGAATTTAATCCTCAAAAATCTGCTCGATCACGCTGTTGTTAGAGGTCACAGTCTAGATATTGTCGGTGTTCTCTTTCTCTTTTTTTTGTCGGATCGCGCGGAAAATTCATCGGGTCGAGCGCCTATTTGCAACTGGATTTATCTACCTCTATTCTAACAAGTTTCTGCAAAGCTTCTCTTAACAGAAGTGCGAAGTTCTGTTAACTTTTATTTAAAGAAACCGATTTTGGCCGCCAGCAAGGGAATCCGGTGATTGTTTCTCCTGTGGGACGGTTAACATCCGAATAGATGGGATATCCTTAGATTAGCACTTAGTATTCTCCCCGACATATATATCTTCCCTTCTTTTAATCTTCCTTTGCGCTCTTTTACATTTCTTAAATATTTTGACAAATCTCGCAATGAATGCTCAAAAAATACCTCGTCTCTGTGGGCTGAAAATTCAGGCAATCACTCCCTATTCTCTCGCTTGGGCGCACCAGCGATCGCTGGTGTCGGCGAGAATTGCCGATCCCGACTTACCCGATGTGCTGCTGCTGCTGGAACATCCCCCCGTTTACACCCTCGGTACCGGTTCAGATATTAAGTTTATTAAATTTAATCTTGACAAAACCGACAAAGAAGTGCATCGAATCGAGCGAGGAGGCGAAGTCACCTATCACTGTCCGGGGCAGTTAGTGGGCTATCCGATCCTCAATTTGCGCTATTATCAGCAGGATTTACACTGGTATTTGCGACAATTAGAAGAAGTCATCCTGCAAACTATCGCTATTTATGGATTGTCGGGGGAAAGAATCGCGGGCCTGACGGGGGTATGGGTAGAAGGGTATAAAATAGCGGCGATCGGTATTAAAGTTAGTCGTTGGATTACCTATCATGGTTTTGCCATTAATGTTTGTCCGGATTTAAGCGGTTTTGCCGAAATTATTCCCTGTGGGATTACTAATAAACCCGTGGGCAGTTTACAGCAGTTTCTGCCTAATATTAGTCTTATGCAAGTACAGCAAGATTTATCGAGGGTTTTCGCCTCAGTTTTCGGTGTGGAATTATTTTCTCTTGACAAGGATTAATATGAGCGATCGCAAAGACCCAGAAAAACTCGCATCAGAAAATAGGGCCGATAACCCCGAAAATAACGGTAAAGCCAGTTTATCAGCCCCCGATGCCTCCGAATACGTCTCCTCTTTATCTTCGCGTAATCCTCTGCGTCAGCGCATCCTACTATTAAAAGATCTTCGGCCGGGTAACGCGGGGTTACTGTTGGCCCCCCTGATGGTGATGACTATCGGCCTCGTCTTTAGCTGGGACTGGTTAGGCTTTTCTGGGGCGATAGTAGCGATATTAATATCTTTACAGGTGATTTTACCCTCTATTCGCCAGTGGATCGCCCATTATCTCACCCCCTCTGAACGTCAGACGGTTTTCGCTTTTATCGTTTTTATAGCTGCTCTGGCCGGATTAGGGAAATATTTAGGAGTTTACGAGCGCATATTGCGATGGTTAGACAGTTTTAAATACGATGAGTTCGGTTCCTGGGCCGAGTGGGTGGGGGCCTTGGGACAGATTATGATTGCTGTGTTAGCTGTCTATGTGGCCTGGGAACAGTACGTTATTTCTAAGGATTTAACCATACAGCAAAATCGCATTACCCAACAACAGACGATCGATTCCTATTTTCAGGGGATTTCCGATCTAGCCTTGGATGAGGAGGGATTTTTAGAAGATTGGCCCCAGGAAAGAGCGATCGCAGAAGGTCGCACCGCTTCTATCCTCAGCAGTGTCGATGCCTCTGGGAAAGCGAAAATACTGCGTTTTTTGAGTCAATCGCGGCTATTATCACCGATTAAACGCGATCGTTATCTGGGCCGACCGATTCTAGACGGGGAAGGGGGTTATGCGGAGGATCGAGAGTTCGGTACAAGAGTAGTACAATTGGGAGTAATGTTAGCGGGGGCCGACATTTCTGGGCAGGATTTGCGCTGGACGGATTTAAGCGAAGCGAATATGGTGCGGGCCGATTTAAGTTATAGCGATTTGGTAAAAGCAAATGTATCGCGGACAATTCTCTACGAAGCTAATTTAAGAGGGGCCGATATCAAGGGGATGCGTTTATTTTATGGTTCCCTAGAAAATGCTACCCCCCGCAGTCGTACTGTTCCCCCCAATTATGACAGCGGAGAACACACGGGAGCAGTGGTAGAAAATGTCAATTTTACCGGGGTGAAAAACATGAGCGAGGAACAACGTCACTATTGTTGTCGTTGGTGTGGGGAAAAGTCCCGCGCAACCATTCCGGGGGGATGTGCTGATATTGGCAATCTTTTGGGACGATAATTAGGGTTTGCTGAATAAATCTAAAAACCTTGTTGGATAATATCTTTAGGCTTTTTTGAAATCAAAAAGTTCCGGGCCTGGGAGTGATCGGGGAGAAAATTTAGGCACTTTTTCCCTGAAAATTAGGTAATTGGCCACCTCAAAACCAGTAAAACCCCACACCCCACACCCCACACCCTGCCCCCAGGAAAAGCTTTTTCAGCAAACCCTAATTAGAATATCTCCTCATCGGCAAGGGCAGTGTTATAATCAGTGGTATTCATGGCCAATAATTCCCACAAATTTATGAATCAAAAAGTAGTTATTCTTGCCACTGCTTCCGCTAGTTTATTAACCCTATTAGTTACCACTAACTCCGTACAAGCTGCCCCAGAGTCCTTTCATCCTAGTTTCAATACCGAGAACTTAGGTGACATGATTATCGCCAAGACAACCGGGGAAGAAAATCCGATTTTACGTCATCTTAATTGTAGTTGTGCCGCCTGCACGCAATCCCTTAACTCCTCACTCAATTGATAATTTTCCGCCCCAACGATCCTGGGGAATAAAAGTCCGCTCTAGATTAATTTTTGCCACGGGTTCTGTGAGGGTAAATTCTCCCGATTCGATCAGTGCTTTTAATTCTAAAGCGGCTTCCCGGGACAGGGAAATACTGGCCAAAGGAGCCACCCTCACACTTTTTCCCTCGATCATAATCCGACCGCTTTTTAGTTTAGCGTAGGTGATTAAACCAAAGGTAGGACGGACTCGCCGGGGAATCGAAAAATCCACCACTGGAGCGACAATTTCCTCATCTTTTACGGCACAATGTCGAACGATTTCCTCGTTTAAAATTGGAATCGGTACTGCTACCCCTAACATTAAAGAAGCCCCATAATTTTTGAAATAACAACCCCGCACCCAGCGAGCATTCATTTGTTTAGCATCACCAATTAAGGCTAAGGTGGAAGCGGGGCCAATGGGAGTGCGATTTTGTAGGCGTTTTTGCAGGGGAAAATGTTGGGTTCCTTCCCAGGCAATATAACCGATTCCTCCTCCCAAAAAAATGCGCGTACCGATGCCGATAGCCTCTAAATCGGGGTCATTTAACAGGGGAGAAATTGCCCCGGGGTTAGAATAAACTGCATTACCTAATCGCGGCTGTAGTGGTCCTAAATAAGTATATAAAGTCCGCTCTCCCCCATTGACTCCGACGATAAAATTCTGGTAGAGATTGCGAGGATTAAAAAGATAAAATTGATTGATAGTCTCCTTAGAAATAATCGTTTCAAAAGAAGCACGAGGATAACAATCGGTGGCCTGGCCCACAGCACGCAATTGCAGCGATTTTCCAGCGATTAAATCCTCAATAATATGTCCGCCACCTCTCTCGGTATTTTCTCCCTCTAAATTCTCATTTTTGGCCGCTAGATCACTAATAGCACTGGCTCCTAAGTATAAATCCACCGCCCCAAAACCGGCATAAGCAGGAATCCCATCTAACCAACATTGACGAATTTTTATCGGCGGATCTGTCTGACCTAAATTAATAATTGCCCCCGAAGATTCCATCGGTTCAAAGGTTCCCGTACAAACCACATCTACTTGGGAAAAAACCTCCTTAATTCCCATCTCGGTAACGCGACTTTTTAATTCCTCTACTGTCCAGACTACAGCAGTTTTTTTAGCAATTTTGTCGTTGATTTCAGCGATTGTTCTCATAATAAGTAGCTGGTTATAATTAAATTGAAGATGGATTCCCCCTTAATAAGGGGGGTGCCGATCCCCCCTTAATCCCCCCTTAATAAGGGGGGCATCTGAAAGTTTTCAACACCTACCTACTTAAAAATTGGCAAGATGGGGGTTAGGGAGCTTTTTGCTGTTATCAGTCAACAGTTATTAGATGTGAGTTTTCAGTGAGTGGTATTAACTGAGCAGTATTAAATGGCCATAACAGTGCTGTCTTTTCACTGATTACTGATTACTGATGACTGATCACTGTTATAAGATAAAAAAGGGAAAATTTACGATCGAAGCTTTTCTATGACAGTTACACCCGTTCCGGCCTCCTTTAATCCTGTTTCTGGTCTAGTTAACCGTATTCTCGGCATAAAACCGCTTTTTGACATCGCTCGCTATCAGGCCCGCAATATGATGATTAAAAGAGCCGAAAAACTAGGCGTACCTTGGCGAGAAACCGTCAAACAATGGCAGCAACGGGATTGGAGTTGGGAACTGCAAGCGGTAGAAAATCCCGATCTCGTCTATCCCGAATACTACGTTTGTTCTTTCCACGCTTACGAAAAGGGCAATTTAGACTGGTTGCCAGCTTTTGAGGTAGAATCTGCCGCCTATGCTGTCCATTCTACCATCTGGCCCGGGGCGGGGATGGACGGCGACCCGCGATTGCGACGGGAATATCACCGGATATTAAAGGAGCAAATCAAGGCAGAAATTAACGATATTGTCGATTTAGGCTGTAGTGTCGGCATGAGTAGCTTTGCGCTGCAAGATACTTATCCGCAAGCGCGGGTAACTGGGTTAGATCTCTCTCCCTACTATTTAGCCGTTGCCCAATACCAAGCTCAACAAAAACAAAAGACGATTCAATGGCAACACGCGGCGGCAGAAAAAACTCAATTACCCGGTCAGTCCTACGATCTGGTATCTTCGTTTTTAATGTTCCACGAACTACCCCAACAGGCTACTAGAGAAATTTTCGCCGAAGCGCGTCGTTTATTGCGATCGGGAGGTTATTTGACGCTGATGGATATGAATCCGCGCTCGGAAATTTATCGAAAAATGCCCCCTTATGTCCTAACCTTACTCAAGAGTACCGAACCCTATCTCGATCAATATTTTACTCTCGATATCGAACGGGCATTAGTTGAAGCGGGGTTTCAAGCACCGATCATTACCTCCACCAGTCCCCGACACCGGGCGATTGTTGCGCGGGTTTCCGAATCATAATTTTGAGGTAATCAATGAAGATAATTTTTCGTCAAAGCTGGACAAGGATATTAACTATTGTCCCCCTATTCCTGTTAATTTTTGCCAGCAAAACCCTTGCCCATCATGCCATGGCAGGGGAAACTCCTGATAATTTTTTGAACGGATTTTTATCGGGTTTAGCTCACCCGGTTATCGGTTTAGATCATTTAGCTTTTGTGGTGGCTAGTGGTTTAATTGCTGTGGGGATGGAACAGGGTTTATTAATTCCGATCGCTTTTGCGATTGCCACTTTAATCGGGACGGGGATTCATTTACAGGGAATAAATTTACTTTTTCCTGAAGGGATTGTTGCCCTTTCTGTGGTGATTTTTGGTGTGATTTTAACCCTAAAAAAAGGTTTACAAAATCCTTCTAATCTCTATACGATCGCTCTGGCAACTCTGGCAATGATTGCGGGAATTTTCCACGGTTATGCCTACGGAGAATCAATTATCGGGGCGCGAGTTGCCGCTTTAGTTGCCTATTTAATCGGTTTTACCGTGATCCAATTAGCGATCGCATCTGGGGCTTTTTTCCTTGGCAGTGTCATCAAGGAAAAATTAGCCAAGCAAGCAACTCTAATTAGCAAGTTAATCGGATTGGCAATTATGGCGATCGGTACAACTTTTTTAGTGGGAATTAAGTAAATTAATCTCGATGGGGCTAATTATTAATGGCTCTCTTGAGGTTATGAGATCGAAGAAAGGGCGTACAATATACGCCCCTGCCAAACAAGTGCGGGAGAGCCGCTAAATCAAAAATAAGCCAGATAAATCTAACAATAATCCTAATTCCTACCCCTACTATTTTTTTAGGTTTCAGAGGGGAAGTAACCAAACAGTTTTTTATAATCAGAGGCCAGATATCCTCGGTGAAAAAAACCTAATTCTTCGGCAATTTCATAAACTAATTTTGTCTGATTATTTTGGTTAAGAGATTGATGTAAAGCATTAAGACGAAGCAATTTAAAATAATTGTAAGGAGACATTTGATAGAAGTCTTTAAATATATATTCTAAGGTGCGTTGACTTACTTCTAAGTCTTGACAAATCGCTGGAATAGTCAGATCAGAACGCAGATTTTTTCTCATCATTTCTTCGGCTTTTTTGAGGATAGAGGTGCGTCTGATAGCGTTTTTAGGGGTTTTAATATCCTTGGTTAATGCTAAAGTCAAAAGAAAATCTTTGACAATTTCTTCTTTTAATTTTTGACTGACAAAATTCAATCTTAATGCTTTTCTTTTCCCAGATATTTGTTGACGATCTAAATTAAATAGCATTTGATAAAGTTGATGACAAGATTGTTGGAGATGACGAATTTTTTCCGATGGGCAAATCACAATAGAAGAAGCGGAAGAATTTAAAAACTTTTTGGCTTCTGGTAGCTCTAAAGTTTGGCACAATTGTTGCAGATAATTATCATGAACGTAAAGCTGAAAACGATTAGAAAAAGGATGCTGAAAAACGGAAATTTCTGATTTAGGGGGTATAATCCCCAGATAGTTATTTTCTAATGGATACAAATTTTGGAAGAAGACAGAATTCACCTGAACAGGAATCGCAAAAACCCACATTTTAGAATGGACTACTCCCGCAACATTCGTTAAACAATTACGTTGCGATAATTCTAACATCACTTCATCGATGATGATCCTTGAAAGATACCCTTCAAAATTATCGCCACTGAGTTGTAAAGCATCTAAGTTGACAAATTCTCGATTCTGAAAATAATGAGAAAAGTTACAAAAATATTCACTTTTAAAGGTTAATTCCTGAGAATTAATTAAAATATCGGTTTTATTGTCAAAAATAAACATCTGTATATAACTATTTGGTTATTGAGTAAAATTAAAAATTTTTTTGCCCATCAATTTAAAAACTTGCGTTTTTTGGATCATCTTAGCATAAAAGACTGAGTAGTATGAGTTACAGCAGAGTTGATCTGTTAATTTTGTCCATCAGTGTAATTCCAGTTAAATCTCTCACTTTTTTCCGTTATCAATTACTAAGGAGATTTCGATGACTGAAAAATATATGCCATTTAAAGATTGCTCTGGGTCTGGGGTATTAGGTGCAGAAATTCCTCAAATACGTCCCCCGGCATTTTCTGATGACCCACAATATAACACATTTACCTATACCTATTATCCAGGGGGATTGGAAATTTCCGATAGCTATATCTATTATCCAGGAGAATCAGAAATTTCCGAAGCTGTTGCCAGGGAAATCGCTACGTTCACCGTTCCCCCGACAAATTATCCAGGGGGATTGGAAATTTCCGATAGCTATATCTATTATCCAGGAGAATCAGAAATTTCCGAAGCTGTTGTTCCTAACATTAGCACTCGTTTTTATGCCATCGAAGCAACTATTGATTTCTCCAAAGCTAAAGGGGACTTACAAGGTGTTCTGATGGCGCAGGGTGGATGTTTTGGTGGACATAGTTTCTACATCTATCAGGGAAAACTATGTTAAGCTGTTCAAAATTTAAATAGCGTACAATAGAAATAGTAACCTAGTCAAATATTAATAGCCATGCCAGCCCCTAATCACTTAAATTCCGAGCAAAAAGAAAAATTACAAAAGGCATTGAAAGAAGAAAAAAATGCCTATATTCGAGAAAGAGTTTTGATACTATTGTTGTTAAATGACGGAAAAACTCAAGTCCAAATCTCTCAACTCATTGGGTGTTCACTGCGCACAGTATCCTATTGGTGTATTCATGGAGATGCGGATAATTTAGATAGTTTAAAAGACAAGAGAATGGCGGGTAATTATCGAAAAGCCACGGACGAGTATATCAAAATATTGTTAGAGACAATTGACAAAAATCCTCATGAAATGGGGTATGAATTTAGTCGTTGGACAGCCAAAAGATTAGCCACTTATCTAACAGAACAGACAGGAATCAAGTTAAGTAGTTCTCAAGTCATGAACATTTTAAAAAAAGAGTCTATATTTAGGCAAAATCTAGTTGAGAAGATCGAGAAAAACTTGAAAAAAGAAGAGAATTTAAACAGAAACTAGCGGAATATTTAAAAATAGCAAAAGAAGAATTAAGCTCAATTTCTGGTTCTTCGGTTTGTGTGATGCCATGGCGGGAGTTTTAAGGGATGAAATTCTTACATAAAAAGGCATTCGGCGATTTTTCTCAATTGTTGTCGTTCTAGAACGAACTAATCAATTAAGCAGGGTGAGAGCATCTCAAAAGCTATTGAGATGCTCTCACCCTGAGGTACCTCTTGCGAACAGGAAACGCTATAGATATTTCTACAAAATTGAGATGCACCCATTCAAGATTACCCTTCAATCCAAAGTAACGGAACTAAATCATCGACAAAGCACGATAAATCCGCAAAATCATAAGGATATTGATTAGACATTCTCTTAAAATCATGTTCTGGGATTGTTCTCATTTTTACCCCAGCAAGTTTTTGAAAATTTGTTATTGATTTAATCTGTTTATAATTATTGGTAGGGGTGATATGGATTATTACTCCATTACAAGCCATTTCCCAATGATTATTATAGGAACGATTCTGACGAGCTAGGGCTTTTTGTGCGCGACTGCCTATTTGAAAATCTTCTGGACCCCTGATTCTTCCCCAAGGTTTTCTTCTAATCTTAAAACTTGTATTTATATGATTATTTTCTTGAATAAAATTTTTAATCTTTGCGGCTGTCCCTTTCGGAGAACAATCTGTCCAGTCATATTTCAAATGAATATGTGGTAGCTCTTGAGAAGTTTGTGGTTTAAACCCAATAATGATTAATCGTCGAGAAAATTCCCTGAGAAAATTTTGGAAGACTAACTCTGATGGTACAATTTGTGGAGATTTAACTTTTGTTCTATTTAGCAAAGGTTGAAAATGTTTAATTAGATATAGTTCAATTTCATTTAATTCTTCATTATTGCAAACTTGCCAAGCTATTCTTACAGGATAATCTTGATTAATTTCTTGTAATTGATATATACGATGGTGATTTTTCCAGCGAGTTAAAAGATTGACTGCTTGACGAATATAAAGAATTCTATTTTGAGAATCGATAGCAAAATATATGGCAGAACAATCAGGAAGTTGATTTAAATTATCTAGTTCTACTGAAGACATTGCCAAAGGATCGAGCAGCATAAACCTAGTCTTATTTTATTTCCAAGATAATAATTTTCTGTAATTGCTATCAATTATAACTCATTATTCGCTTAATTTTTTAAGGCAAGGGTTTTAAAATTGCTATAACTTTTATCCTGTATGCTTTTTAGCGAATAAGGTAAGCAGAACAGTGGCGATTCCTTAACCTCAAAATGGTCTTTTTGTATTAATAAATATTCGAGTAGAACGCTCAATGCGTTTGCTAGACTGCATTTGAGACAATTTATCAAATTTTCGGTTCCAGAAATGAGCGAACGGTGAGTTATAAAATTCATGTCAGCGAAGAAGTCCGTCAAGCTGTGGGAGAAGAAGGAGTCTAAGATATAGCGTTTCCCAATCTCATGAGGTACACCAAAATCTTAACTCCTGACTCCTGACTCCTCAAAACCTAAGACTCTGTACCTCACAACTATGGAAATTGCTATAGTTTATTTACATCCTTACTCTCTCGACTTTACCTCGATTGAAAACTATTGAAAACTTTTGCCCAAAAGTCAAGTCTATCTTGGGAAAATTACAACCGAAAAATTATCGAGATTTAGACAAGGCTCTCGAAGAAGCTTTTAAGGCAGTCTCCAAGAAAGACACGCGTAAGTAGGTAGGTGTTAAAAGTTGTCAAATCACCCCCCTTGATAAGGGGGGATTAAGGGGGGATCGGCACCCCCCTTATCAAGGGGGGCAGGGGGAATCAGAAGCAAAATCTATCTTCAATTTAATTATAACTACTTACTTAATTGCTGCAATCACTGTTGTCAGGATACCTCATCTGTCCGAGAAAGGCTGTAAGTATTTATAAAGTAAAATTTAAAATAAATAATGTCGTGGGCTGGTAGAGCTAAAATACTATATAAGATTTAAGTGAGTGTGGGCGGAATTATTCTAATCCCGATACCTGACAGGACTCCACCGAGAAGTAACTATTTTTTAGAGCCAGAAAATATAATGACAGAAATTTGGGGATCCCTATTTATTTTTTTAGTCTGTCCTATCATCGGGGGATTGCCTCTGATTGATTGGATAAATTATCTCGTAACTGGACGTAAATTATCCCAATTAGGTACTGGTAATATCGGTGTAACTGCCGCTTTTTACCATGGGGGTAAATTAGTGGGAATTTTGGCGGTAATTTCGGAAGCAGCCAAGGGAATTATCGTTATTTTCCTAACCCGTTTCTTTTTTCCCACCGGCTCCCCTTGGGAATTATTAGCTTTAATTGCCTTAGTCATGGGGCGCTATTGGTTAGGAAAAGGTGCGGGAACTACTAATGTTTTCTGGGGATTAATCGTTCACGATTTTGTCGCTGTTTTTCTCACCTCAATTATCAGTGGGATTAGCTTTACTATTTTTCGGGAAAAATCTACGGGTAGATTGGTAGGATTATTTTTATTAGCTTTAATTCTCACCTTGCGCCGTCCCCACGATTCAGGTTATATTATAAGTGCCATTGCTTTAGCCTGTTTATTAGGGGCAATTTTTCAAAAAATCGCCGACGATTTAGACTTACCTGAAGCAAGTGTTAACAATGAATCAAAAACTATGTTTCGTTTTTTTCGTGGAGATCGATCGATCCAAACTCTTGATGACAATCTGGCAGCTTCAAAAGTGGGACAAAAGGCCGCGACTTTAGCCGATCTTAAGCGTGCCGGTTATCCCATTCCTAGGGGTTGGATTTTACCACCGGGGGATGATCCACAACCGTTAATAGAATCTCTTCATCCTGATATCAATCATCCCTTAGTCGTGCGATCTTCTGCTATTGGAGAAGATAGTGAAACCGCTTCATCTGCGGGACAATATACCACAATTCTTAACGTTGTTGATCGAGAAAATTTAGCGGCGGCGATTTTAAGTTGCCAAACCTCCTATAATAATCCTAATGCTGTTAATTATCGACTCGATCGAGGTCAAGAAAACACAGCCATGGCTGTGTTAATTCAAGAACAAATTCGAGGAGTTTTTTCGGGAGTTGCCTTCAGTCGTGATCCGATTAATCCTCTCAGTTTAGATGTGGTTATTGAAGCTTTACCCGGAGATGCCACCAGAGTTGTATCGGGAAGAATCACCCCCGAAAGTTATCGAGTTAATTTAGAAGAAAATATCATCATCGGAGAGGGAGATATTCCCCGGGCTATTATTCAACAGGTAGCTAATCTTTGTCGGCAATTAGAAACCCTTGATCATGGCATTCCCCAAGATATAGAATGGACTCATGACGGACAAAAATTATGGTTATTACAGTGCCGTCCTATCACCAATTTACAGCCAATTTGGACAAGAAAAATCGCAGCTGAAGTTATCCCCGGAGTGATTCGTCCTTTGCCTTGGTCGATTAATCGTCCTTTAACCTGTGGAGTTTGGGGAGATATTTTCCAGTTAGTTTTAGACAAAAAAGCTATTGATTTGGACTTCAATGAAACAGCGACTTTACACTATCAAAGAGCCTATTTTAATGCTTCTTTATTAGGAACCATTTTCCGTCGCATGGGATTACCTCCAGAAAGCTTAGAATTCCTGACCAAAGGGTCAAAGTTTACCAAACCACCTTTAACGGCAACCTTGGCTAATTCCCCCGGTTTATTAAAACTTTTAGGACGGGAATTACAGTTAGAAAAAGACTTTAGCCAAGATCAAAAAAACTATTTTATCCCGACGCTCAAAAAAATTAACGCTACTTCCCTAGAAGCTTTATATTCAGGGGAGATTTTAGAGCAAATTGAGGAGATTTTAACCGTCTTAAAAAAGGCTACCTATTATAGTATTCTTGCCCCTCTTAGCTTCGCTTTACGTCGCAGTATTTCCCGAGTACCTTTTGAGAAATTGGATAACTCCCAAGCACCAGAAATAGCCTCCATGCGATCGCTATCTGAACTGAGAAAAAATACGCTCGATCGAGATTTTGACCAGGCTTTTTCCCTCTGGTTAGAAACCTACGGTTATTTAAGCGAAGTAGGAACCGATATTTCCATACCGAGATGGCGAGAAAATCCCCAAGAGCTGCTACAACTACCCTTAGATAGTCCCGGTAATAATAGCCATAAAAAAGTTAAATCTTCCCATACTGTCCAAAAAAGATTAAATATCAAAAACCAGGTAACTGAAATTTACTCCCGTCTTTTGGCTCACCTACGCTGGCATTTTCTCGCTTTGGAAACCCTCTGGTTACAGCAGCAAATATTATCGGAGACGGGAGATATATTTTATCTAAACTACTCAGAAGTTACCCAGTTAGGTCAGAATAATAAAATCGCCAATCTTAAGCAGATTATCCGTCAGCGTCGCCAACAATTCCAAGAAAACTCTCAATTAACCGATATTCCCTATATCGTTTATGGACAACCCCCGAAAAGAGAATTTTTAGTTTCAAATTTAACTGCCAAAAAACGCTTACAGGGAATTGCCGCTAGTGGGGGGACAGTGGAGGGACGAGTCAAAATTATGCCAACCTTACAAAATCTAGAAATTGCCCCTAATACTATTCTCGTTATTCCCTATACTGACTCAGGATGGTCCCCTTTATTATCCCGGGCTGTGGGCATTATTGCCGAGGTGGGGGGACAATTATCCCATGGTGCTATTATTGCCAGAGAATACGGAATTCCGGCGGTTATGGATGTGCATCATGCCATGAAATTGTTAAAAGATGGTCAATTAATTCGTCTCGATGGCACTCAAGGAATTATTGAAATTCTCTAGGCATTAGGGGACAAGCTGTTCCCTATCTAATGCTAAATTCTGTTTAAGAAGAGCAGGGAAGTGGGGAATTATGAATTATGAATTATGAATTATGAATTCGGGAGACCACTTCGTGCGCGACGTTCGGACGTTCGGCGAAGCTAAGTAGTTTGACAGACTCACTAACACGAAGCTCAGTCGATCCTTTGCGGGGGAAGTGGGGAAATTGAACTAAAACCCCAAAACCCCAAACCCCCAAAACCCCAAAACCTGTCTCCTCTCTCCTGACTGACTCCTGACTCCTGTCTCCTGTCTCCTAACCCAATGTTGCTCAAAGATAAGCAAAAATTATCTATAAACCCCAAACACTTAAGAATATTTAAATTAACATTCCGCAATATTTATAAAATCTTAAGAATTAATTGAGAAAGATTGTTATTTAACAACGATGTTATGCCGGTTACAGCGATTTGATACAATTTCACAATGGGTTACTCTATGCTTTCTTGGGCAGCAACGGTTGAAACCCTTGCCACACCTAGAAGGTAATCCTCATTAAGACAGGTAAATGAGTCAATTTCACCCACAACGATGATCTTTTTTTTGTGTAGTTTTATTGCAAAAAAAAAGTTTTTTTGACAAAAAGCACAAAGTATGGGTTATGAAGTGGGGTAGTGGGAATTATGAATTATGAATTATGAATTGGGGAAGTGGGGTGATGGGGAAGTGGGGAGGTGGGGAAGTGGGGTAGTTCGGAAGTTATCTGCTATTTTCCAATAAAAACCTTCTTTCTGCCCGAACAATTGCCTCTCTAGTGGCTAAAACTGCTTCCCTATCCACCGAAAGAGAAGTCACACCCCAAGCAATCAGATCATCGATAAGTTCGGGATACTGGACGATAGCCATGCCGCAAACGGAACAGGGAATCTGTAAAAGTTTTGCCTGAGTGATAATTTGTTTTAAAGCTGCCCTGACTGCGGGATGACGGGCGTTAAAATATTCTGAGAAATCTTCTCGATCGCTACCTAAAAGTAATTGAGTTAAATCATTAGTACCAATAGCGAGCAATTGTACGCCCGCTTGCACATAATCCCTCAATTGAAAGATTACCCCCGGTACTTCCACCATTATCCCCAATTGGAAAGAAGGGACTTGAGTGAGTAAAGCCGATTGTACCCGTTGCCGGCAGAAAATAAATTCTTCAACCCCGCGGACAAAGGGAAGCAGTAAATTAATATTGGTGGCGCCGGTGGTTTGTACCCGTCGTAAAGCTTGCAATTCTAGATCGAATAGAGTCGGATCTAATATATAACCATGGGTTCCCCGACTGTCTTTAGCCGAATGTTGAGCATCAAAAGAACGGTAAAATAAAGGCTTAGGCTGGATACTAAGGGCAAATTGTGCGATTAAATCACTTAATCTCTCGATCAATGCTTCTTGATGCTCTGGAGTTAACCATTCTTCTAGATTACGCTGAGAAAGTAACTCTAAAATCATCCATTCTGAGCGCAATAAACCGATCCCATCAATAGGCAGTTCTTGGATTCTGGCAATACTTTCAGTTTGACTGAGATTAACCATCAAACGGGTAGCAATTGCCGTCCCGTCAGTTTCTCTGGGTGGTGGTGGGGGTAAGGAAATCTTTTCCTGAGATGCTAGAGAAATAATTCCCCTCGTACCATCTACCAAAATTATCTCCCCTGAGCGGATAATTTCCGTGGCATTTTTCACCCCGACAACGGCAGGAATGGCTAATTCCCGGGCTAAAATGGCTCCATGGCTAGTTAATCCCCCCTGTTCCGTGATCATTGCTCGAATTTGGCGTAAATGGGGCAGTTTTTTCGGAGGTAAATTAGTAGTAACCAGAATGCAATCCTGAAAATTTGCCTCTGGGGAGTCGAAATTGCTGATCACTTTTGCCACTCCCGATGCCAACCCTGGGGATGCCCCTAATCCTCTTAAGGGATAATTGGAGGTAGTGGGGGTGATTTCCTGACTGTGACAGTTAAGAATATAAATTTGACCATCCAGCATCATCAGCCATTCTATGCTGGTTAGGGTGGGTTTTTCCGCCAGTAGAGATTGAACCAGTTGACAAAGGCGATCGAGGGCGAAATTATCTAAACAGTAGCTTTCTTGTAAACTGGGTGCTAATAATTGTGGTGCAAGCAGATTACTGTCACTATTGAGATAATAAGCCCTGGATTTATTGCCTAATTGCCGACTGCGTAATTGACCGGAGCGATCGATAATATAGGTATCCGGTGCCACTTCTCCATTAACTAAACTGTGTCCTAATCCCCAAACCGCCTGAATTTGCCAGTTATCCTCATTAATCAGCACATTTCCCGCACAATTGGCTGGTAATAACGGTTGTACCAGTAAAGATAATTGAATGTTTTCTAACCCAACTCCCATTTTTCGCCAATAAAATAGACTTCTGGCGGTGAATAACTCCGCCCAAGCTTGTTTTAGGGCATTTTCTAGATTATCTGCTTTAATTCCACTGATGGGGGCGGAAAATAAACCGAGAGTTCGCCGAGCCAAATGAGCAGGTAAGGAAAAGCGCCATACTAGGCTATCCATGGATAATTGTGCCACGGCCGCCGTTAGTTCTTCTAACCAGAGAGGAGGAATTTGCGCTTGTAAAATGGCGCGGCGACTCTCTTTGGCGACTAATTGCAGAGCTTTTGGGTTATCTACGTCTAAATAGAGGGAAGACTGGGGAAAATCAGTCAGAAACGAGTCAGCATTGTTGATAGTTTCCAAAAATTCCGCAAAAATGCGGTTAAAAATGGCAAATCCCCCGATAATTGGGTATCCTCGCTGGTGTAATTCACTGGCAATAAAAGCTTTTTCCCCCACCAGGGGGCGATCAGAAGCACTAATGCGATCGAGCCAGCAAAGAATGGTCACGGGATTTGTTAAGAATGGTGAAAGGATTATAAAATCATTGTGTGATTTTTGTAACTTTTTAGTTCTATCTGCTAGTTTAACTCAGCGTCACTATCTTGAGGATGATCTGGGAAGTGGGGTGTGGGGTGTGGGGTGTGGGAATTATGAATTATGAATTATGAATTGGGGAGGTGGGGTGTGGGAAGAACAAAGCTGCCCCTTGCCTCCTGCCTTTTGCCTCCTGACTACTGACTCCTATCTCCTGTCTCCTATCTCCTATCTCCTGCCGACCGCCTCCTGACTACTGACTCCTGATAGCTGATAAGATAGGATTCGGACAATATTCGATCGCTGCGAGAAATTGATGGACACACCTGCGAAAGTTTTGTTAGTGGATGACGAACCGGGGGTTCGTGAATCTGTGCAAGCATATCTACAGTACGGGGATGACTTCGAGGTAAGAACTGCTAGTAATGCTAACGAAGCCTGGGATTTACTCAATCAAGAAATTCCGGAATTAGTTATCTCCGATATTATGATGCCGCAGGTGGATGGCTATCAGTTTCTCAAGAAATTGCGCGAAGATGCTCGTTTTCAGACAATTCCCGTGGTTTTTCTCACTGCAAGGGGGATGACGAGCGATCGCATTCAGGGTTATAATGCCGGTTGTGATGCTTATTTATCCAAACCTTTCGATCCCGAAGAATTAGAAGCATTAATCAAGTCTTTAATCGAGCGACGTCGTCAATCCTTGCAAGCCACCAGCGAAAACGCTAGATTAGAAGAAATTGCCCGAGATATCCGGGAATTAAAACAGCAGGTGGGACAACAGAACACTTTTACTACCACTCCCCCCCCGATTAAAGTTGATCTTACCCCCCGGGAACAAAGTGTTTTAGATTTAGTAGCGGAGGGATTGATGAATAAAGAAATTGCCAGTCGTCTAGAAACCAGCGTCAGAAACGTAGAAAAATACGTCAGTCGCTTATTTAGCAAGACTGGTACTAATAGTCGCACGGAATTGGTGCGTTTTGCCCTAAAACACGGTTTAACCAGTTAATATAGCAGCTAAGGACAAAGTAGCGGACCGGAGTGTCAATAACTGACGATGACAAGCAACTGAATTACCGATGGAAAACCAACTTTGGCAGCGAATCACCCCCAGAGATAATTTATGTTTGTTTTTATAAATGCACGTCATCAGCTATCGAAGACTACGAGAATTTACGAATAAACACGCTGATTCTCGAATAGCTTTGGAGAATTGGTATAAAATTGCCAGTCAAGCGATTTGGTATAATTTAGTTGAGGTTCAAACAGTATTTCCTAAAGCAGAAGCAGTTGGTAACTTTACTGTTTTTAACATTAAAGGTAATAGTTATCGTCTCATAACCAGTATCGATTATCAGAAGCGGCTAATTTATATCAAGTATGTTTTAACTCACGCTGAATACGATAAGGAGCAATGGAAAAATGACCCTTACTTTTAATCCAGAAAAATACAAAGAATTACTAGCTCGCCATTTACCTAAAGTTATTAAAACAGAGGCAGAAAATGAAAAAGCTTTGGCTATTGTGGAAGAATTAATGCACCGTCAGCAGCGAACTCCCGAAGAAGATGAACTTTATGAGCTTCTAATTTTTTTAATTGGGAATTTTGAAAAAAGCTTTTATCTACAGGAATCAACCACACCTCATTCTATGTTATTGTTTTTGATGGAACAGCAAGGCGTTAATAAGAAAGACATAGCCAGAATTCTTGGCTCTGACAAAATTGCCTCTAGTTTAATTGAAGGAAAAGGGTCAATTACCCAAGAACAGGCGAAATTATTAGGACATTTCTTTCATGTAGATTATAGTTTGTTGATGTAGATACGATCCCCTCTAGCTTTTTGGTTGGGTTGAGCGCTTTAATGCTTAGGAGAAAACTGCTCGATTCAATAATTTGAGCCAAAACCCAACATTTTTAAAGACATCGGTGCAGTTGGGTTTCCCGCAAGTGTCGCTCATTTTTGATAGACAAAAGTTATTGCTGTCACCCCAAACACAAGTTTACTGTCCCACCCGCCAAATTTTGATAGTTTTGTCACCACTCCCACTAGCTAAATAGCGGCCATCGGGACTATATACCACTGATAAAACTGTCTCAGAATGACCAGTAAGGGTACGCAATTCTTTTCCCGTTGCTACTTCCCAAATTTTGATAGTTTTGTCACCACTCCCACTAGCTAAATAGCGGCCATCGGGACTATATACTACTGATAAAACTGTCTCAGAATGACCAGTAAGAGTACACAATTGTTTTCCCGTTGCCACCTCCCAAATTTGGATAGTTTTGTCACCACTCCCACTAGCTAAATAGCGGCCATCGGGACTATATACTACTGATTGAACTGAGTCAGAATGACCAGTTATAGCGGTAAGCGCTTGAGTGAGATACAGACCAAGCTTTGCCTAGCATGGTTTATAGCTCGTGATACTGTACCTCATACGACTGCACACCGCTATAGTGGTGCGACTTAAATTCTGCACATAGCCTTCACTTAAATGTTTTTTTGAACCGATAGATTTGAGTAAGACATTTCTATCTGGATGGGTTAAGCTTTCCTCTTCTGTTATTTCCCCGTTAGCCACTAACATAGCTACCAGTGAATGATCTTCACTTAGTTGTTGAATTTTTCCTTGTCGTATTAAATAAATTCGACTATCTCCCACATGGGCTATCATTAAGCTATCATTGATCGCTAATGCAACACTTAAAGTTGTTCCGCCATTACGAACAGCATCAGCAATAGATATGTTGGCTTTTTGAAATAAATTAAGTAGCCATTCATTACGCTGTTCTCCTGTTTTAAATTCTGGAGGAAGGGAGTCTTGTAATATAGTTTTAACAGCAATTTGACTAGCTACTTCTCCTTGGGCCATTCCCCCCATACCGTCAGCTACAACGCCTAAAATAAGGGTTTCTGAATTACTGAGGTGTTGTTGCCTTACACCGTAGTTATCTTCATTCTGTAAGCGTTCTGTTGAAAGTCCAACGGTTGAATAACTGGCAATATTCCACTGCACTTTCAGACTCCGCAGTGCCTGGCGAGTTTCGATTAATAAGCTGAGAAATTGAGCCAGGGGAAAGCGTTCTTCTGGAAGAGAGGACAAGGCAATTTTCAGCAGTTGATAAAGACGCGGAATCGGAGCAATTTCTAAACTAATAATCTGGTCAGATTGAGGTAATTTTTGATGGGTAGTTTGATACAATACAGCAGCGATCGTATAACTGCTCATTGATTCATTGATCGAGCGACTTGCAGCAAGTTCAGGAGCGCAATAATCTCCGATAACACCAGAAGTCAGGCTTTCTTCAATTGAGTAAGCGCAGGTTAAGTCAAAGATTTTGAGGGGTTTGTCTATTTCTATAAACTGGGGAAGCAGGTTGATTAAATACCAGTTTTGTTTAGCTATATAAGAAAATAACTGACAGACTTGAATCACTAACGTTAGTGCTTCTTCTTGAGAATGTTCTGCTTTTAGCCAAGCTTCTAAAGTCAAGTTTTCTTGAGTAAATCGCGTTAACAGAAGAAGTTTTTCTGGTTTTGTCTCGTTTTCAATTGCTGTTTCTGAGTAGTATTCTTATTCTAAATAGTCTGTTTCTGCGGACTGATTTTCTACAGAATCATCATCTTTTGTTGAAGGAATATTTACAAATTCAGAATCTTCCGAGACTATTTGTTTAGGGGCAATATCTTCATTTTGTTTTTCATCTACCTCCTGGGATTTTTCCTTGATTGATAGGGTATTAATAATAGCTAAATCTACTTGAATATCAGCGATAAGTGGAGCGATCAAGCTGTAGTTTTGAAGAATTTTTCTCAGTTGCAGTTCCCGATCGAGACTACTATTAAGAGAGCCGACACGCAAAAGTCCCAATTGAGAAGATGTTTCGCCCTTTTCCCCATCGAGATCGGCAATGGGTTGAAACTTGACTTTGAAGTAATAAACATCTGCGGTTAATAACCCTAGATAGGCGATAATTTCTATCTGGTAATCTGCCATAGAAAAAGATTCTTTTTCTTGAATAAGCAGGGGGGTGGAGTTTTCTGTCGATGGTGAAGTCATGAGAGGCAGCCATTAAAACTTTAGTCGAACACAATAGGGGTGGGGCTAACCACCCCAAGAAATGTTAAGGAGTTTGGAAAAGAAAGCGAATTTTAGCGATCGCAATCTCATCACCGGAACTGAGAGGGGTTGGGGCAGTTATTCTGGCGTTAAAGCGATTTTGACCGATGGGTTTAATAAAAACCCCATTCAGAGAACCGAGGTCTTTAATTTTCCAAGTTCCCCCATCGGGATAAATTTCGGCATGGTTGCGGGAAACGGTTTCATTATCGGGGAATTTTTCCAAGTCCACATCCACCGGTCCGGTGTCCGAGTCAAAGATGCCAATCAGGGTAAAACCATCAATGAAAAATTCAGCCACCGGGGCATTAGGGTGCTTGGCAATCAGTCGGGCCGTTGTTGTTATCGTCGGAGTAATCGGTTGGGGCAGCGGTTCTGGTGTGAGTGTTATCGTCTCGGCAATCGGTTGGGGAATTGGCCTGGGTGTGGGTTCTGGGATGGGATCGGGGATGACAGGTGTGGGGGGTGTAGGTGGTGTCGATGGGGTCAATTCTGCACCACAAGCATCACAGTATTCTGCTCCCTGGGGGTTTTGATCGTAGCCACAAACCGTGCAAACAATAGCCATTGGTTTTTCTCCTTTTTGAGGGATATAAGAGGAATTAATTAGATTGAAATTAATCTTACTGTTGCCTGACTCGGTGCCAGAAGTCTGATCAAGTACCGGTTAGTTTCCGAATAGTTTCTTCCGAGAGATCGTCGTTGAGGTCATCGCCCATCTTGACAGTTTTTCCTCTCGATCCCATTTTCACGGTTTTGCGAGTTCCAGAGGAAATCTGACGAGTTTTTCGTAATTCTTCAATCCCTTCATTGAGAGATTCGAGCATGGCATCATTGCCAATTTGAACCGTGATACGACGGGCAGTTTCCAGGAGTTTTTCAGCTTGTTGGGGGTTACTCTCTGCCATGCGGGTTGCGTCGTCAACTAATTGGGAAATATTGCGTTGTTGAACGTATCCCATAACTTCTTGATCGACCTGCGCTGTCCCCCCCTGTCCAGGCACAAACTGGACAACAACGTTCTGCGGTAGTAATTCCCCCCGTCGGTTTAAGCCAGGAATGTCATAAGTCAAGCCCAGTTGAGCCAGACGAATTTTTGAACTAGGACGACTATCGATAGCAAATTCTAAGATAAAGATGGTTTCATCCTTTGCTTTGGCGGCACCAATGGGATAGGGAGCTTGATTTAAGGAAAATTCTGCCAAATCGGGATAAACACGGGTAACGCGCAGAAGTTTGACTCCCTGAACAGTTTTTAAGCTGAGGACAAGATTGTTAATCACTTCTTGCTGGGCTTGCTGATAGTCTGCCAGTAGGAGGTTAGGAAGATCGGTAATAGAAACATCGTTACCACTAGCCGTTCCTGGAACAATGTGACGGCAATGCCCTCCCGTCTTGCCGCTTATCTCTGTGAGCAAGTTTTCGTTAAACTCGCCCACACCCAAGGCCGTAATCGAAATCCCTTGACTGGCAAATTGTTGGGCTAAGTTTTGGCAATCATCTTCATCAAAGGTGTCGCCATCGGTAAAAATCATGGTATGGCGGCTAGTCATGCTTTGATTAGCTAGGAGAGCCAGGGCTTGATTCATGCCTCTCCCCATACAAGTTCCACCGCTAAAATTTCGCAGTTTAGCGATCGCATCTTCCAGTTGACGGGTTTGGGTAACTGGTGTTAAGCCAATCAGAGTAGAGGCTTGATCGTTAAATTGGATCAGAGCAATCCGATCTTCCGGGGTGAAGCGTCCTGAATTAATCAGGGTGCGAAGCGACTCAATAACCATGTCGATTTTGGCAATGCCGCCCACCACTCTCGTGTATTCCTTCCCATCTTGTCTATAGATTTCGCCGGTGGGTTGAAAATCGCCAGCCACAATTTCGTACATCGAGCCACTGGTGTCAATTAAAAAGACAAAGGTAGTAGAAGGACGGGTTTGAGCGACTTCTTGGGTTGGTCGCAACTTCAGCATAATAAACAGTAGACCTCTTGCAAAAGTCTTTCGTGATATAATAAAGGGTTATTTATTTTTGCCAATACTCTCACGAGACAGCGATCGCCACAATGAGATAGTGTTGCCAGCGTAATAAAAGAGTTTTTTTGTGATACTGTTTAAAATCTGTCCTTAATAGATAAAAAACAGAATAAGAGTATGAAATTTGCCGAAACGAATAGGTTATGTCGAAAGAAATTTAAGCGTTTAACGGGAATGAGTCGCCGAACTTTCTATCTGATTGTTAACATCATTAAAGAATACGAAAAAAAGAAGAATAAGCTGGGTCGTCCTTGTAGATTAATCCCAGAAGATCAGGTTTTAATAGCTATTCAATACTGGCGGGAATATCGGACTTATTTTCACATTGGGTGCGAGTGGGGAGTCTCAGAGTCG